>NZ_RZQE01000281.1:0-7911 GCF_004022955.1 Mesorhizobium sp. M7A.F.Ca.US.002.01.1.1
CCTATGAGGCGGCCTTGCCGGCCGCCTCATAGGTGAGGCCGCCTTTCGTTGATCCCTTGTCGTCGGCGGTTCCGATCGGCGCCTGTCTATATCCAGGGCCGTGACGCCAGCGCACCAGCCACACGCCGCCGCGTTTTCCTTTGCGGTAGCCGAGGTGGACTTCCGGGTCTATGCCGCGCCAGTGCATGCCGACATCGAGCGCAGCGCGCGCGTTTGGGGTCGTTATGGGAGATTCCTGAAGGGACTTCGACAAATGACTTTTCCGCAAATCATCAAATATGCGTCAAATATACCGTCCCGTACGTCGGCGCACAACTGCGGCGCCTTAATGCTCAACACCTTTGTTTATACGGACTTCAGCGGACAATCGCGAACAAGGGCAGCGCCTTGAATAGGCCCTTTCACGGCGGTAACAGGGGTTCGATTCCCCTTGGGCGTACCAGAAAAATTTGCGTTTGGCGCAAACCTCCCTCCCAATGTCGGCAATTTCGCTTGGCTCTCTGCTGCTCTCTTCAACTGACGCGCAGTCTTCCGCGATCACACCATAGGCCAACGCGGCCATACGGGTCATAATCCTGCTACAAAGTGGTCGATTCCTAAGGGATGTAGCCGCTCCAAGAGCCCGCCGCAGGTCGCCCCCGTGGCGGGCTTTTTATTGCACGGTCGAGTTGGGCTTTCACGGCATTGCGACAACGGGGCGAAGCCCCGAGTGGCAAGTCCGTATTTATTTGCCTGGTTTGCGTGCGGGAGCCTACATGAGAACGGGTCGCGCGCCGCTCAAGACGACCCTCTTCAGCGCTTCAACCGGCATCCGACAGTGCAAAGTCAAAAGCCTGTTATGATCCACGGATTGGAGTCGTATCCGAGACGCGGCTCTGCCTTTGCGCCGCTGTCTTCCGATTTGGCGGTTCCGGTGAAACCGCAGTCCAGATTTGCAACGGGCTTCTTGGTCGACGGTTTCGTGGAACACAAGGCGGCAGCGTCACTGACCGCCGCCTTCTTTTCCTTGGCAACAGCGACACCGGTCGCAGCGAAAACAACAGCCGCGCACAATACAGCCACTCTCATTGGAACCCCCACATTGCACCCGACAGATAGTCGAACATGACGTAACGTAATCTTAATATTAGCACTAACGAATATATTAGCTAGCCCCGTGCCATAAAAAGCAGGCCGAGTGCCAAGCTTGCGCCACGACCGCCAAACCGGTGCCATCTGGACACCAGCCGGCATGAGTCGCATTCTGCTCGTGGGGAGAAGGGCATGGATAAACTAAACATAGGAGCTGATCAGGCCAAACGCTGGCGCGACCGCGCCCTGCGCGGCCGACGGAGGCGTCTGTCGCACAACATCGTGTCGTGGGCGCTGATCCTGATAGCTATAGCCATTCTCGGTGGGCTGATCACGCTCAAGGCGTACAAGTAAGCAGAGCCCCAGCGCGCGAGGCTATCAGGCCACAGCCTAGCCGCTGCCAAGCAGCGGCACGGTAACGGTTGTCGCGTAGTTGATCGGGAAGGAACTGAAGTAGGGGAAGTCGATGACGAAGGCATAGGCGGCGGTCAGATGCGCCATGCGGAAGCCACCGCTCACCGGGTCGATGGCGATCGTGACGTTCACGTCCTTGAACCCCAAGGCCTGCAATTTCTGCGTGGCGATCGATTGAATGTCGGCTTGGGTCAGCGTGTTCTTAAGCTGCAGCGAGCGCGCTGACGTCTCCAGCGTATAGCGAACACTGGAGACCGAGTGCATCGACCAGCCAAAGGCGAATATTCCGAACAGCAGCATGACAAGGAAGGGGGCGATCAGCGCGAACTCCAGCCCGGCCCCGCCCGATCGATCCCGCCGCAACGCGCTTACCCTAGCGGACACGGATCATCTCCTGGTGACCTATGACGGTGGGAGCGGCAAAGGCGCCGAAGGCAATTGGCGGCACCCAGGTGCCCGATGCCTGTATCTGGACATAGATCGACGGCACCTTCGGCCCACTGCACATGGTGGAAGCGTCGACCACGGTCGTCCCGCACATACGGATGTGGCTTAGCGTGACCTGGCCGTCTTCCGGCCGATTTTCCCAGCTCGCAATGGCAAGGGCCTGGGTCGCCGCATCATCGGTCGATCCGCTCATGACCAGGTTCGCGGCCGTCTTCACACCGGCGCGCATCGACAGTGAACTCGTTATGTAGGACCAGCCGTCCAGAATACCAAGCAGCACCAGGCACAGAATGGGCAGCACCATCGCGAACTCGACTGCCGCAACGCCCGAATCATCGCCGAGGATCGGCATCGACCGGCGCCCCACGGAGCTACTCGGACAGTGCCACGGACCGCGCGGCTGGAATGTTGGGCACTCCGAGGCTCGAGCAATCCTGATTGATGGTTGAATTACCGGACCATTGAATCGTATTTGCGACGACCCTGGTGCAGCCGCCATTGCCCGAGAAGTTGCCAAGATAGCTCACTTGCTGCTTGGGGAAATAGATGGCCCCGGTCAAAAGCGAGTCCGCTGTGCCGTTGAATGTGCTGGATGCACTCATGCCGGTCCTGTCGCCGTAGAACAGAACGCCTGAGTAGGTGCCCGAAGTCGCCGCGCTGAGCTTCACGGACGCATTGCCATTCATGCTGACGGTCGAGCTGCCGGACATGAAGATGGTCACCCCGGCGCCGGTGATGGCCGCGTTGGCGTTTATCTTGAGATTGCCCTGGACGACATAAACGCCGGGCGAAAGCGTGACGTTGCCCTTCAGGTTCATGCCGCTGCAATAGGTGCCTGGACCGAGCGTCGCCTTGTTGTCGTTCAGGCAGGGGGTCGCGGCCACCGGGGCCGGCAGGTCGACAAAGGGATCGCCGGCGGGCAGTGCCTGGGTGATCGGGGCCGCGCAGACGGTGGTGACGGGATTGCTGAGAGAGACACCGCCCGCCGATATCAGGCAATCGGCCTGCAGACCGGCCGCGCCCTGAAGCTTGATGGCGTCGGAGGCGATGGAATTGGACATGACCGAGCAGCCGGTGAGCTTAACGCTGGTGCTGCCGGAAAACAGCACCGCCTGCGACGCGGACGGATCGAGCGCGAGCATGCAAGCACTCGAGGCATCGGTAATAACGGCCACCGCCCTCGCCTGTTCGGGAACCTTTTCCTGTGTGAAGATCAGGGTGAACATCCGGTCGAGCTTCTGGCCGACGATCACCTCGACCGCTTTTTTCGCCGTATTCGGTCCGGACGCGGGCGGCGTATTGACGACGATCGTGCCCGAGCCCAGCCCGTTCGACGCCGCGGACTGGGTCGCAGCCGCGACGATCGTCGGCTTGTCGGAACCCGAAATCTGTTCGAGCGCTCCGGCATAGGCGGCTGCATCGGCCGTCGCCTGCAATCTCAGGCTGTTGTAGTACCAATAGGAGGTCTCGACGCCGAAGCCCGCAGCGCCGACAACGACCGGCAAGGTGAGGGCAAAAATGGTGGCGACATTTGCGCCCGTGCTCCGGCGCATGGCGTCCATTACAAGCCGAACACGGGTGAAGCTATTCAAGGCCATGGCTTAGATTAGAAAGCACGCATAAATGAACGAATGGCTAAAAAGTTCGGTGCATTTTTGAGCAGTGGTCCATTGGCTTCAAAAAAGAAGTGCTTCGCTGGCTGATCAACGCGCGAGCGCACTTCCTGGCAAGCGAGAAGGGCTAGGGCCAGCGGGAGGCGGCGAGAGAGAGCATCGATGTCCTAGAGCATCCGCCTGCGATAGGCAGCCATGGGTTCGCACCCGATCAGCGAACTTGCCGTCGAAGGCAGCAAACACCGATATATTGCTGCTCGCACTATTGGAGAATGCAGTGGGAAGCCAAAGCTGTGCAGGATTTCTTCAAGCGGAAAGAATCGGCATCGGCTCCGCAACCACCCCGGCCGACATCTCTCTTTGTACGGCCAGGAAGAACCTGCGCACTTCGTCGCCGGCTGCCGTTCTGTCCCTGCCCGATCCGACGACGAGATCGAGCAACTCCGACGCCTTGGCCCTCCAGAACGAGGTGGCGGGCTCGCCATGCAGATTGCCGAGCTTGGCGGCAACCTCTCTGACCAAGAATACCTGACGGTCGATCGGGAATGCACGGATTTTTTCTGGGGACATCTTCCGAACCATGAGACTGACGCAACGAATCAACCATTGCCAACAAGCAATGGCGTAGCCGGGAAGGTGGAAACGGAAGCTTAACGGCGCTGACGTGGGTGCGGGGACGCAACGATACGCTCGCGACATCGCCTGTGCGTCAAACGCGCTTCATTGGTTGCAGTGGGGGGCAGGCGAAACGGCGGCGGCCCTCAGGCCTGGAGCGCCCTCGCCTCACCGCCGCGCTTGCGCGGCGTCATCATGTCCCTGGCCATCAGTCCGCTGGCCCGGCAAAACGCCATGAACGCCCGGCAAGCATCCTCGGTCTTGACCACGTCTACCGTGGCCCCAAAGCAGGCGTTGAAGGCTTTCTGGTAGATCGGGCCCTGACGGCGCGCAGGCCAGTCCTGGAGAAAATCGAGCGCCTGTTCGACCCCGTAGATCTCCTCGACCGGCAGGCCGGGCGCGGGCGCTATGCGCACCGGCACCTCGAATTGCAGTCTGTCCATTTCCTGTCTCCCGAACTGGCGCCACCGCAGCAACGCCGTTCGTCGTCAAAAGTTGCTTTGACCGGCTTTTGGCCCAGAAATGTGTCGTCACTTGGGTCGCTGAACCGCCCATGCAAGGCGAATATCTCGAACTGTGCGGGTGCATCGGGCAGTTCTTCCTTGAACCTTTTGCCCTCAAGTGCCAAATCTGGGGAGATCTTCACGTCGGCTCTCCTGCAGGGCCCTACCCGCTACACGGACAAAATGGTCACCTATCTCGACGCTGCCACGGCCCCGCTCAGAAATACCGGCCAGATCCGCCTCTATGGCGAGGACGGCTTTGCCGGCATGCGCAAGGCATGCGATCTCACCGCGCGCTGCCTCGATGAGCTGGTGCCGATGGTCCAGCCCGGCGTCACCACCGAAGCAATAGACCGCTTCGTCTTCGAATTCGGCATGGACCACGGCGCGCTGCCGGCGACGCTCAACTATCGCGGCTACACGAAATCATCCTGCACCTCGATCAACCATGTCGTCTGCCATGGCATTCCCGACAACAAGCCGCTCAAGGATGGCGACATCGTCAACATCGACGTCACCTACATCCTCGACGGCTGGCACGGCGATTCTTCGCGCATGTATCCGGTCGGCACGATCAAGCGCGCCGCCGAGCGGCTGCTCGAAGTCACGCATGAATGCCTGATGCGCGGCATTGCGGCGGTCAGGCCGGGCGCCCGCACCGGCGCCATCGGCGCCGCCATCCAGACCTTTGCCGAAGGCGAGCGCTGCTCGGTGGTGCGCGACTTCTGCGGCCACGGCGTCGGCCAGTTGTTCCATGACGCGCCGAACATCCTGCATTACGGCAGCGCCAATGAAGGCGTCGAGATGCGGCCAGGCATGATCTTCACCATCGAGCCGATGATCAATCTGGGCCGGCCGCACGTGAAGGTTCTGTCGGACGGCTGGACCGCGGTGACGCGCGACCGCTCGCTGTCGGCGCAGTACGAGCACACGATCGGCGTGACCGACACAGGGTGCGAGATTTTCACGCTGTCGCCCAAAAAGCTCGATCGCCCCGGCCTGCCGGCTTAGAGCGCACCTTACCCGGCGGGAGGCCGTCTATGCCGACTGCACATCCGCGGCATTCGGCAGGTCGATGGTAACGACCAGTCCGCTGGGCTGGTTGTCCTCCAATTCGATCCTACCGCCGTGCCCCTGGACGATGTCGGCAACGATCGAGAGGCCCAGACCGAAGCCATGCTTCGACGCAATGCCGCGCGACGCATCTTCCTTGAAGAATGGTTCGAAAACACGGGCACGTGCCGTCATCGGAATACCCGGCCCGTCGTCCCCTACCGTGATGCGCGCCGCCGTGCCGGTCGCTGTCAAGGCGACAGTGACATTGCCAGCGAATTTGACCCCGTTGTCGCAAAGATTGGCGATCGCACGCGCCAATGCATTGGGCTTGCACCAGCCCAGAAGCCGGTCCGGCCCGGAATATGAGACAGGAAATCCGACATCAGAGAATTCGGCGCAGACGGTTTGCAGAACGCTGGCAATATCGGCGCGCTGCAGCTTCTCCGTCGAAACATCGTTGCGCAGGTAGGTAAGGGTCTCATCGATCAAGATTTCGATGTGCTGGACATCGGACAGGATTGCGGTTCGGATTGGGCCATCATCCATGCGCTCGGCGCGAAGCCGCAGCCGCGTCAAAGGCGTGCGCAGATCATGACTGACGCTGCGCAACATGCGCGTGCGGTTTTCGATCATCGTGCGGATACGCGTCCTCATCCTGTTCAGGGCGCGCGCCAACCCCACCATTTCAATGGAGCCGTGTTCGACGAAGAGCTGGTCGCCATTCTCGATCTCGGCCGAACCGACTGCCGCCGAGATGCGCTTCAACGGATCAGTCACGGCCCAAACCGCAAACAGCCAGATCAGCACGGGCAAGGCAACGAAAGCCATGAACCTATAGAACGAGGCACGGACGAGGCCCGATGTCAGCCAGGAATCGGGCATGCCGAAATGGGCCAGGACGTCCTGCTGGTCGAGGTCGATGACAAACGCGTATCGGCCGCCGACCCTTATCCAGCGTCCCTCAACCGTCCCCCTGTCGATACGCAAAAGCCATTCGACACTTCGCCATTGCAGATAGGATTGGGCAATGCCGGTTATCCGGTCCTTGGGCAATATCTCGAAATCAAAGCCGGCCCGCTTTGCTGTCGCCAGAATTGCGCCACGCGCCTGCGCCGGCGTTTCTTGCAACAAGGCAGCAACAACGGCCGCACGCCTGGCGTTATCTTCCGCGGCGGGAAGATCGGCGTTCTCTATGAAACTCTCGACGACCGAACCGACGAACATGATCACGATCACCGCGATGAAAATGATTGCCACAAACTGCCCACGCACGGACTGTGGCAAGAAACGGCGGATGAAATCCCTCATGCTTCCTCCACCGTCGCGGTGAAGATGTAGCCACCCAACCGAACGGTCCTCAAAAGCACCGGATCGCGCGCATCCTTTTCGATCTTCCTGCGGATTCGACTGATATGGACATCGACGCTACGCTCGATCGGCCCCGCGAGCCCGGCATGGGTTACGCCCAGAAGTTCCTCGCGCGAGAGAACCCGGCCTGCGTTGCGGCAAAACGCAAGCAACAGGTCGAATTCATGCGTCGTGGTCGTCACCCGCGCATTGTTGGGGTCATGCAATTGCCGGCGTATGGGATCAAGGCGCCAGCCGTTGAAACGAAGCACCTTCGACCAGTCCCGCTCGTCGGGATCATAGGCTGTACGGCGCAGCAGCGCCCGTATCCTGGCCGTCAGTTCACGCGCGCTGAACGGTTTCGTCACATAGTCGTCCGCGCCGATTTCCAGCCCGAAGATGCGGTCGATTTCCTCGCCGAGCGCGGTCAGCATCAGGATCGGAATGTTGGTTGCGGCACGAAGGCGGCGGCAGATGTTGAGACCGTTTTCGCCCGGCAACATGACATCGAGCACGATGAGATCGAATTTCTGGGTGCGAAGCGCGGCATTCATCTGGACGCCGCTCTCGGCAATTTCCACGGTCATGCCGTTGTCGGTGAGCGTGTCGCCCAGCATGCGCGCGATCTCCAGATCGTCTTCGACAATGAGGATGCGCGAACCTTGCCTTGCCGACCTGGATTCGGCGCTCAAATCGCTTTGGTGCCGTTGCTGTGCCATTCCGGAGCTTGTCCAGCTTGCATTTGGTGCCCTGGGTAGGCGTCAGAACCGATATCCGACGAGAAGCATCCCTGAAGGCTGGATCTTTTCGACGACGACGGGGCTGTCGGCAGCGTCACCCAAGAG
>NZ_RZQE01000282.1:0-7908 GCF_004022955.1 Mesorhizobium sp. M7A.F.Ca.US.002.01.1.1
GCATTGCCGCGGCGTTAACTGGCATGGCGACGCTGCGGCTCAGGTCCGACTATCTGGCGATCACCACCTTCGGCGTCGCCGTCGTCGTGCAACTGGTCGCGCTCAACGCGCAGAAACTGACCGGCGGCCCGTTCGGCATCGGCTTCATCCCGCGCCCCTTCGGCAGCCTTGCCGAGACGCCGCTGCTGTTCAACCTGTCGAACCTTGCCGTGGTCGCGGCGGTGACTCTGGTCGCCTATCTCGCTTTGGAACATCTGTCGCGCAGCCCGTGGGGCCGCGTGCTGAAGGCGCTACGCGAGGATGAGCGGGCGGCGATCTCGCTTGGCAAGAGCGCGCGTTTCTATCGCGTCCAGGCCTTCGCCGTGGGCGGCGCCATCATGGCACTGGCCGGCGCATTGCAGGCGCATTTCACCGGCTTCATCGCGCCGGACAATTATTTGCCGATCCTGACCTTCCAGGTCTGGGTGATGCTGATCGTGGGCGGCTCGGGCAGCAATCTCGGCGCCGTCATCGGCAGCATCCTGGTCTGGGCGATATGGGCTGGGTCGGGCACGCTGACCAGCATCCTGTTCCCGCCGGAACAGCAGGCTCGTGCCGCCGCGCTGCAGATCGCCGCCATCGGCGTCATGCTCTGCGTTATCCTGCTGGTCCGGCCGAACGGGCTGTTCGGCGACAGGCCACGGCGGCCTTGGCTCGGCAAGCGGACGAGGATCGCTGCAGACAGGAGCAGTTCCAGCTCATGAATGCCGTCATCCGGCAGGAAGCGCACGGCGTTTCGCTCTGGCATGCCGTCGGCCGCAATCGACGTGAGCGGCCGGCACTGCAAGGCGGGCTCGATGTCGACCTAGCAATCGTCGGCGGCGGCTTTTCTGGCCTTTCAACCGCGCTGCATGCGGCGGGGAAAGGACTTTCCGTCGCCGTTCTCGAAGCCGAGTTCATCGCCTGGGGTGCGACCGGCAGGAATGCGGGCTTCGTCGTGCCGAACTTCGCCAAGATGGACCCGGTCGACATACTGGCCCATCTCGGGCCGTCGCGCGGCGAAAGGCTGATCGATTTCGCCGCCGGCAGCGCCGACCTGGTTTTCCGCCTGATCCGGCAGCACGGCATCGACGGCGACGCCGTGCAGAACGGATGGGTCCAGCCGGCGCATTCGCCTGCGGCCTTCGAGAAGGTCAAGTCACGCGCCGGGCAATGGGCACAGCGTGGCCGGCCTGCGGTCACATTGGATCGGCAGGAAATCGAAGCAATGACAGGCGTGCCAGGCTATGTCGGCGGCTGGATGGACCGTTCCGGCGGCGTGCTCAATCCGGTCGCCTATGCGGGCGGATTGGCCGATGCGGCGGAGAAGGCCGGCGCAAAGATCTTCGAGCAGACGCGCGTCACCTCGGTTGATCGCATAGCCGATGGCTGGATGCTGAAAATGCCCTCTGGCTCGGTACGCGCGGGCAAGGTGCTGATCGCCACCAACGCCTATGGCTGGTCCCTCAATCCGTCGTTGCAGCGAACCTACTTCCCGCTGAAAGTCTTCCAGATCGCGACAGCGCCGCTGCCTCGTGAAGTGCGCAACCGATTGCTTCCCGGCGGGCAAGGTGTCGGTGACACCAGACGCAATCTGTTCACCTTCCGCTTCGACGCCGAAAACCGGCTGATCAGCGGCGGCATGCATATCCTTGGCGCCGGTGCGGATACGCGCGTACCGCAGACGATCTGGCGAAGGCTCGGCCGGCATCTCGGTCTGCCCGACCTGCCGCCGCTTGCCTACAGCTGGTCGGGAATGGCAGCGGTCGAACCGGATTTCCTGCCGCACCTGATCGACCTCGGTCCGGGACTGATCGCCGGTCGCGCCTGCAACGGGCGCGGCATCGCCATGACGACGGCGATGGGCAAGGTTCTGGCCGACTGGGCCGCCGGCACCGACGCCCGCGACCTGCCGCTGCCCTTCGCGCCGCCGGCGCCAATACCGTTCCACGCCGTGCTGCGGCACGCGCCCAACATGCTGCTCGGCTGGAGCATGCTGCGCGACCGGCTGGACGGGACGAGCTAGGCCGACGGCTCCCTGGCAGCGTCAAGGTTTGCAGACAGCACAGCGGCCGCCACGGCGATGTCCTCTTCTATGAAAATCCGCACAGTGGGACCGCTGCGCTGCTCCAGTGCGGCGACGATCTTGCGATGCGCGTCGTTGGACTGCGGGATGTAGCGATCGGCCTGCATCAGCAGCTTGAGATAAGGCCCGACCCGCCCCCAGAGGTCGCGGATCATGTTCAAAAGGATCGGCGCGCCGGCATGCTGGTAGATGGCGAAGTGGAACGCCTCGTTCAATGAGAGATAGGCCCTGGCGTCGCCGGCCTCAATGGCACGCTGCATGCCGGCGAGCGTCGCCTGGATGTCAGCCAGCCCGCTTTCGCTCATCCTGGTCGCCGCCATCTCGCCCGCCAGTCCCTCGACGGCGATGCGGATGCGCGTCAGCTCCTCGAAGGCAGGCGCGGACAGCAACGGCACGATGACCGAGCGGTTGTTCTGCATCTCGAGCAGCCGCTCGGCGACAAGCCTCTGCAGCGCCTCGCGGATCGGTGTCGTCGAGATGCCGAACGTCTCGGCGAGCTTGCGGATGACCAGCGCCTGGCCCGGGCTGAAGCCGCCGGAAATCAACTCCTGCTTGAGCGCGCCATAGGCGCGGTCATTCAGGGTCTGATGTTCAAGCTTCAGCATACGCGGGCCGCTCCGATCACCAGTTCGACAGAGCGCGATCGAGCGTCTCGGCCAGTTGCTCGGCATTGTCCCTGGCAAAGGGCAGTGGCGGCCTGATCTTCAGCACATTGCCGCGCGGACCGCAGGACGAGATCAGCACGCCGTCCTCGCGCATGGCTTCGACGACCGCCGATGTCTTGGTGGCGGCCAGAGCCTCGTCGCCGTCCGCCGTCAGCTCGACGCCGAAATAGAGGCCGTTGTGCCTGACATCGGCGACCGCGCCGTGCCGGCCCTGCAGGGCGCGCAGCAGTTCACTCGTATAGGCGCCGACATTGAGCGCATTCTCGATCAGCCCCTCGCCTTCGATGACCTCCAGAACGGCGAGGCCGACGGCGGCCGCGACCGGATTGCCGCCGAAGGTGTTGAAGTAGCCGGTGTTCGAACCGAAGGAGGCGACAAGCTGCGGCCGCACGAGCACGGCGCCCATCGGGTGCCCATCGCCGATCGGCTTGCCCATCGTGACGATGTCAGGCCCGATGCCATAGTTTGCGAAGCCCCACATGCCCTGGCCAAGCCGGCCGAAGCCGGACTGGACCTCATCGGCGATGACGATGCCGCCGGCCTTTTTGACGTGATCGGCTGCCTCGCGCATCACCTTCGCATCGGGAAAGAAAATGCCGTCGCTGGAAAAGGCCGAGTCGAGAAGCAGCGCCGCCGGCTTGATGCCTTTTGCTCGCATGTCCTCTATGGCAGCGGCGACATTTCCGGCGAAATCATGCGCGGCCCGGCCATGGTCGCGGAACGTGTCCGGCGCTGCCACCGTGCGGTGGTGCGCTGGTACCCCCTTTGCCCCGACCGCCGCCGGCGACAGTTGCGCCGTCGCTATGGTGGCGCCGTGATAGGCGAAATCGGTGATGATCACCCCGGTGCCGCCGCTGGAATGCTGGGCAATGCGGATGGCAAGGTCGTTCGCCTCGCTGCCGGTGCAGGTGAACATGGCGTGGCCAAGATGGGCCGGAACGGTGCCGAGTAGTTTTTCCGCATAGTCGAGGATGATCTCGCTGAGATAGCGTGTGTGGGTGTTGAGCGTTGCGGCCTGCCTCGAAAGCGCCTCGACGACGCGCGGATGGCAATGCCCGACCGAGGCGACGTTGTTGTAGGCGTCGAGGAACTTGCGGCCCTGGGCGTCGTAGAGCCACACACCGCTGCCGCGCACCAGATGGATCGGGTTGCGGTAGAAGGCGCGGTAGGTCGGCCCAAGCAGCCTGGCGCGGCGTTCGAGCAGCGCGCGCTCCGATGCAGCCGCGTCGGCATTTGCGGGGTATGGCGAGGACTGGGACACGGGAATCTACTCCGGATTGGAATGGTCGAGAAAATAGCGGCGGGCATCGGTGGACGACAGGCCGTTCAACCGTTCGAGTGAAGCCCAGACTTCGGTGGCGAGGCGCAGCACGTAGTCGCGCTTGGCCGGGAAACGCTCGGCCTGCCAGCTGGCGATGTTGACGATGAGCGCAAGTCGGGCACGGATCAGATCGAAGAGAATGCCAATCTCTTCCTCCTCCAGTGGTTGGAGCGACTGATAACCTGCGACAAAGCGCGCCGCCGGTGCCAGCGGATGGCCTTCCGCCGGCCAGCGGTAGACGGCGCCGATGGCGAGGTCGCAGATCAGCGGCGAATGGATCATGTCGCCGAAATCGAGAATGCCGCTCACGACCTCCGGCCGCGAAGCATCCATCACCACATTGTAGGAATTCATGTCGTTGTGGACGATCTGCGCGCGCAGGCTCGGGATGACCGGCGCAGCATGCTCCTCGAAGGAGGCGATCGCGCGCTCGACCATCGCCCGCCGACTCGGATCAGTGATGTGCGCCATCATCGGCCGTGTCTTGGCGACCTTGCGGATGTCCCAGAGCAGGTCGTTGCCGGCGGCCGGATGGAAGAAGCCGCGCAGCGCCCGGCTGAGGCGGGCGAGGAAGATGCCCAGATTGCGATCCTGCGCCTCGGAAGTCGGCGAGCGCGACAGCAACTGACCGGACAGATAGGTCACCAGCCGGATGATGCGCGGCGCCGATCCAGCGACGCTGACCGCGAACTGCGCTTCATCCTCGAGGCTTTTGCGCACCGAGGGAACCGGCAAGGTGGGGTCGACCGCAAGGATGTGGTCGAGCGCCTTGTTCTGGAAATCGGTGAAGCCAGCTTCTTCCGCCGGATGGGAGATCTTCAGGACGAACTCGCCCTCGCCGTCGGTCTGAACATGGAAATTGTGGTCGCGTTCGCCAGGCAGCGGACGCGCGGTGCCGTTCAGCCCGTAGTGCCGGCGCAGGATGGCGAGGGCGCCGGCCGTGGAGACATCCGGTGCGTCCTCGGCGAGTGTTTCGCCGAACGCATCGGGCACCGCCGCATTCATGGCTTAGCCTCGATAGGTTCGAGGCCACACCAGTCGGCGATGAACAGCGCGATCGTCTGGGTGACCTTGCGCACCGAGTCGAGATCGACGGCCTCGTCATAGCCATGCGGCATGCGGCAGATCGGGCCGTAGACGATCGCCGGCGTGTCGGCATAGAGGCCGAAGAAACGTGCATCGGTGGTCGCCGAGGTGACGTGTTCCGTCAGCGGCTCGCCCCAGACGGCGGTATGGCTGCGGCGTAGCACCGCTTCCATCTCGTCGGCGCCCTCCAGCACATAGCCCTCGGCCATGAAGCCATTGTAGGTCATCTTGGGTGGTCGGTTGGCCAGGAACGGATCGGCGCGCGCCGCATCGGCAATGCAGGCCTCGAGCTCGGCCCTGGCGTCTTCGAGCCTCTGGCCGGGATAGGTGGCGACGCGCATCTCGAAGACACAGCGCGCCGGAACGCTCGATGTCCACTCGCCGCCTTCGATCTTGCCGAGGTTGAAGCGGATCGGATGCGGGTGATCATGGAAATGCCTGTCATCGACCTTGCGCGCGTTCCAGACGATTTCGAGCTGCTTCAGCGCCTGAATGATGACGAAGGCCTTTTCGATGGCATTGGCGCCGGCCGAAAATGCACCCGACGCATGCTGCGGATCGCCGTCGACCTCGACCCTGAACCAGATCGGCCCGACCTGCGCCCGCATCAGCCGCGGCTCCAGCGGTTCGGGAATGAAGGCGGCGTCGGCGCGATAGCCGCGCTGCAGGCATGCAAGCGCGCCATTGCCGGTGCATTCCTCCTCGACCACCGACTGGAGATACACGTTCGCGGCCGGCTGATAGCCAAGGCTACGCAAGGCGCTCAGTGCATAGAGGCAGGCGGACAGGCCGGCCTTCATGTCGCCGGCGCCGCGGCCATGCATCCAGCCGTCCTCGATCACCGGGTCGTAGGGATCGCGCACCCAGCGGTCGAGCGGTCCGGTCGGAACGACATCGATATGGCCGTTGAGGATCAGCGAGCGGCCGGTCGCGTTTCGCGGCGTGTGGGTAGCAACGACGTTGAAGGCATCGTCGTAAGAGACCGCCACGGGTGAAAAACCCGGCAGGTCGCGAATCTCATCGACATCGACGCGCCACATGTCGACCGCGTAGCCATCCGCCTCGTAGGCGGCGGCCATAAACGACTGCGCGGGGTGTTCCTCGCCACGTTGGGAGGGAAAGCGCACGAGGTCTTGCAGAAACGCGACCTGTCGGGCGAAGCCATCATCGACTGCCCTCAGAATGGCCTCATCCGCAATCCGCTCAGGCATCATATTTCACTTTCACCTGGATGATGTATCATATCTCATATACCATTCCTGTGAAATGCAAGAGGCATACGCGCCAAACTTTCAGTCCAGGACTTGCCGTTCGATACTGCCATGGTCTTGGGGGAGTTGGCATCGGATGCAGCAAGCCGATACTGCTATCTCTGGAAGACATGACGAGGAATGCGTTGATCACAGAAGACACGATGCCCGCCGAAATCACCGATCTCGCCATTGGCTACCATCCCCTGCCGGCTGGCAAGCTTGCCAATGCGGTGACCTGGATGGAAGCGCGCACGCCGCAGCCGGATCTCGCGCGCCCCTTGGGCATGACACGGATCACGACGCCCGATTGCGTTTCCTACCGGGCGATCTTTCTCGAGATCGGCGCACCCTGGCTGTGGGACCGCGTTTCCGAAATGTCCGATGCCGAAATCACCGAGCATTTCGCCGACCCGCGCCAGCATCTCTACTACGGCCACGACGAAACCGGCGCGCATCTCGGCATGGTCGAGTTCTTCGCCGCCGACTATAACGAGATCGAGATCACCTATTTCGGCCTGTTCCCGTCCCTGACCGGCCGCGGTTTCGGCAAACGGCTGATGGCCGGGGCACTGGAGCTCGCATGGCGTCTCAACCCGAGCCGCATCTGGCTGCATACAAGCAGCTTCGATCATCACAGCGTCATCGGATTCTACAGCGCCTGCGGGTTCGTGCCCTTCGCTACCGGATTTGAGATCGTCGACGATCCCCGTATCAAGGGAACCTTGCCGCGCGATGCCGCACCGCAAATTCCGCTGATCGAAGCGGAGTGGAGCGGCTGCGGCGACTCTCCCCCAGAGAGCTACAGGCTGTGCGGACCTAGATGAGAACAGCTCCGCAATCCGTCAGCCAAGCGTCGCCGCACCATCGCCGATGGGTGCGCCGCGAGACCATTCTGTCGACGCTGGAGCGTCATATCGACACGCGCATCGTGCTGTTCGCCGCGCCCGCTGGCTTCGGCAAATCGACGACGATGGCGCAATGGGCTGCGGAAATCGCACGCCACGGCAGGCTGACGGCATGGCTGTCCTGCGAGGCGACGGACAATGATGAGGGCGCCTTCCTATCGCATCTGGTGGGCGCGCTGCGCCATCTGGTCCAGAGCCCGGCGGAACTCGACCTTGCCTTCCAGTCGAGCCCCATCCCGCAGCTCGATGTCGTGCTCGCGGCACTTGTGGCGGGTCTGGCGGCGCGCGAGGCCTACATCACCCTGTTCTTCGACGATTACCACGCCGTCGAGGCGCCGGCGGTGAAGCGGTTCATGGAGCGCCTGACCCGGCAGGCGCCGGAAAATGTTGCTTTCGTCATCGGCTCACGCAGCCTGCCCGACCTGCAGCTCGGCAAGCTCCGGGTGCTTGGCGACGTTTTCGAAATCGGCCCCGACGATCTGCGTTTCGCCTCATCCGAGGCCGAAGCTTTCTTCAACGACAAGCTGGGCCTGAGCGTCAGCAGCGGCACGGTGGAGACCTTGTGCTCGCGCAC
>NZ_RZQE01000283.1:0-7892 GCF_004022955.1 Mesorhizobium sp. M7A.F.Ca.US.002.01.1.1
GATATCCTGCGAGCCGGCCAGAGTGCATTATTTCGAACAGAGCGGCGGGGCGTTGGCACGATGACGGCCGCCGCAAGGAAAGAGTTTCGGGAGGAAGAGATGGCAAGCAAAGGCTTCGAGCCGGACGTGAAGGTCCGCACGAAGGAATACAAGATCGGCTGTGTCGGCGCAGGCATGATCATGGCCGAGTGCCATCTCGCCGCCTACAAGGAAGCCGGGTTCCCGGTGGTGGCAATCGCCTCGCGCACCAGGGCCAGCGCCGAGAAGGTGGCGACGCGCTGGGGCATTCCGACCGTCCACGACACACCGGAAAAACTGATCGAGGACGAAAATGTCGAGATCATCGACCTTGCTTTCCCGCCCGACCTGCAGCCGGCGCTGATCCGTCACGCGCTGAAGCAGAAGCACATCAAGGCGATCCTGGCGCAGAAGCCGTTGGCCTTGTCGGTCGACGAAGCGGTCAAGCTGCGTGACGAGGCGGCCAAGGCCGGCAAGATCCTCTCGGTCAATCAGAACATGCGCTACGACCAGTCGATGCGCGTCTTGAAGCAGATCATCGACAGCGGCGCGCTGGGCGACATCGTCTTCGCCCAGATCGACATGCACGCCATCCCGCACTGGCAGAGCTTTCTCGAGGATTATGACCGGCTGACGCTCGCCAATATGAGCGTGCATCATCTCGACGTGCTGCGCTTCCTGTTCGGCGATCCCGACGAGATCACCACGCTGACACGCAAAGACCCGCGCACGACATTCGACCACTCCGACGGCATCACCGTGTCGACGCTGCGCTTCCCGTCCGGCGTGCTTGCCGTGTCGCTGGAGGATGTCTGGTCCGGTCCGCGCCAGGATGGCTACAAGGACGACCAGCACATCAACTGGCGCGTCGACGGCAGCAAGGGGGTCGCGAAGGGCACCATCGGCTGGCCGACGGGCGCTGCCTCGACGCTGACTTACGCTTCGACCGAGACGACCGGCGGCGAATGGGTCAGCCCGAGCTGGGACACGATGTGGTTCCCGCATGCCTTTATCGGTGTGATGGAGCAGCTCCAGCACGCGGTGAAGACCGGCACGCCGCCGGCGCTGTCGGTCGCCGACAACGTCAAGACCATGGCGCTGGTCGAGGCGGGCTACCGCTCGATCGACGAGGCCCGCATGGTCAAGCTTTCCGAAATCGCTACCTGATCACCGCAGCTGAAACACCAGACAACTGAATCGCTTACAGGGAGGAATTCACACCATGATGCAGGCAGGTATTTTCACGGGCTATTTCCCGTACGGCCTCGAAGAGACGGCGAAGAAAATCCGCGGGCTCGATTTCAACACGGTGCAACTCGACCTCCACTTCAAGGATGTCGACCTGTCGGCCGGGCAGATCACCAAGGACAAGGCCAAGAAGGTGCGCGACGTCTTCCGCGATCATCACCTGCCGGTGTGCTGCATTTCCGGCTACACAAATATCATCCACCCGGACAAGGCCGAGCGCGACAAGCGCGTCGGCTACCTCAAAGAGATCATCCGCAACGCCCGCCATTTCGGCAGCCCGTATGTGATCTCGGAAACCGGCACCTACAACACAGAATCCGACTGGGTGCATCACCCCAAGAACAAGACCGAGGAAGGGTTCGAGGAATGCCGCAAAGTGGTCGCCGACCTTGCCCAGACGGCCTATGACCACGGCGCGGTCTTCCTGCTCGAAACCTATGTCAACAACGTCGTCGGCTCGGTCGAGGAGACGGTCAAGATGTTCGCGCAGGTCGATCACCCCGGCCTCGGTCTGCTGATGGACCCGACCAATTATTTCGAGACGCATAACATCGACAGGATGGACCAGATCCTGAACCAGGTGTTCGACACGCTGACCGACAAGATCAGAATAGCTCACGCCAAGGACGTCAAGCGTTCGGGCGGCGACAAGTCCGAGAAGCACGCCGATATCGGCGACGAGGACGCGCTGGAGAGCCATACATTCCGTGGCGTCGGTGAGATCGAGTTGCCGGCACCGGGCCTCGGTTCGCTGAACTACGACCTCTATCTCCAGCGGCTGGCGGAAAAGCATCCGAACATCCCGGTGATCATCGAGCATCTCTCGGAAGACGACGTGCCGCGCGCCAAGAAATTCCTCGACGGGAAGTTCCGCGCCAACGGTCTGTGACGGCCTTCTCGCGCCGCTGGTTCGCGGCGGCGCGGTTCGGTTCCAAAGTAAGGGAGGAGAAAAAATGTTGAAATTCGCATTGAAACTGGCGGCTGCCGCAACGCTGCTCGCCGGTGTCTCATTGAGCGCGCCGGCAATGGCGCAGGATGGCCAGAAGACGTTCTACCTGCTGTCGCATGGCGGTCCGTCGGATGCGTTCTGGCTGGACTGGAATGCCGGCGCGACCAAAGCCTGCGATCAGCTCAAGGTGACGTGCAAGATCTCATTCAGCGGCGCCGACATGGCGGCGCAGAAGGAGGCCTTCAATTCCGCGCTTGCGGCCAAGCCCGACGGCATCGCCACCACGTCGGCCCAGCCGGGCTTGTGGACGGAAGAGGTGAAGGCGGCCAAGGCAGCCGGCATCCCGATCGTGTTCTTCAACACAGACGACCCGGCGACCGGACGGCAGGCCTATGTCGGTGCCGATCTCAAGGAGGCGGGCGTCATCTGGGCCAAGTATCTTGTTGACCACAAGATGGTGAAGCAGGGCGACAAGGTGTTCCTGCCGGTGGAAGTGCCTGGCGCCAGCTATCAGCAGCTGGAGACCGAAGGCATCGCCAGCGTCTTCGATCCGTTGGGGATCAAATATGATGTGGTCGATTGCGGCACCGACCCGGCCGGCATCATTGCCAAGATGACCGACTACATGGTGGCCAACAATCCGCCGGCGATCATCGCGCTTGGCGATTCCGTCGCGGCCAGCGTCAAGCGGGTGTTCGACGGCGCCGGCGTGCCGGCCGGCAAGATCCCGGTCGTCGGCTGGGGCAATTCCAAGGAAACCGCGGAAGCCGTCAAATCCGGTTTCGTCAACGCGGCCGCCTGGCAGTTCCCGTCTGCGCAGGGCTTCATGCCGGTGGCGCTGCTCGGGCTCGCCGCTTCGGGTGAGCCGATCGGCTACGACATCCATACGTTCAGCCTCTACGACGCCTCGAGCGTCGAACCGATCCTGAAACTCTACGACACGAAGTGAAAACCGGTGCCCGCGGCGCAAGCCGCGGGCGTCTCTTCAAAGCATGGTTCAAGCAGTCATGATGATCGCCGCAGAAGACGAAATGCCTGTCGGGAAACGCAGATCGAGCCTTATACGCTCGCCGCAATTCTCCTCGCTCGTCATCCTCATTGTCCTGCTCGCGGTGTTCGCCATTGCCGATGCCAATTTCCTGTCGCCGCTCAACATCTCCAACATGATGGCGTTCCTGCCCGAGCTCGGCATCATCGCGCTCGGCATGACGCTGCTGTTGACGGCGGGCGAGTTCGACCTGTCGGTCGGCGCCGTGTTCGGGCTGGCCCCGGTCGTCGTCATGCTCCTGGTGCAGAACGGCGGCGTGGATATAGGTGCCGCCCTTCTGGCCGGGCTTCTGCTGTGCATCGCCATCGGCGCCATCAACGGGCTGATCGTCACCAAGATCGGCATTTCGTCCTTCCTGGTCACGCTTTCGATGCTGCTCGTGGTGCGTGGGGCAGCGCTCTACATCACACAGGGCTTTCCGCTGAAATCCTGGGACCAGCCGGGTTTTTTCGTGACGCTGCTGGCCGGCAGCTTCAATGTCGGCTCGTTCCGGTTCTACACCTCGCTGTGGTGGTTCATCGGTCTCTCGCTGCTGGCAATCTATGTGCTGCGCTATGCCAAGCTCGGCAACTGGATCAGCGCCATCGGGTCGAACCGCAACGCGGCGGTGGCGCGTGGCGTGCCGGCGGACGCCGTCAAGGTGTGGCTGTTCATCCTGACTTCGGTTCTGGCGGGGCTGGCCGGCATGATCAGCGCCTTCCGCATTTCGGCCGCTTCACCGGTGGCCGGCACCGGCTACGAACTCGAAGTGATCGCCATGGTGGTGGTCGGCGGCACGGCGCTGACCGGCGGACGCGGCACGATCCTCGGCACCATCGTCGGTGCGCTGATGCTGCGCGCGATCCGCAACGGCATCGTGCTGATCGGCGTGCCGGGCCTCGCCTACAATATCTTCGTCGGCCTGATCATCCTCGCCATGCTCATCCTGCACGCTTTGCTGCAGAAGAACGCCGCAAGGGGCTGACGATGGAAGTTCTCCGGCTGCAGAATCTGCAAAAATCCTTCGGCAGCGTCCGCGCGCTGAAGAATGCGTCCTTTGCCCTCAAGGAAGGCGAGGTGGTGGCCCTGCTCGGCGACAACGGCGCCGGCAAATCGACGCTGATCAAGGCGATTTCCGGTGTGTTTCCGATCGACCGTGGCGACATCTATGTGCGCGGTGAAAAGGTTTCGATCCGTTCGACACGCGACGCGATGGACCTCGGCATCGAGACCATCCACCAGGATACGTCTCTGGCGCCGGATCTCAGCATCGCGCGCAATCTTTTCCTTGGGCGCGAGCCGGTCAAGCTGAAATGGCTGGGCGTGTTCGCGCCGCTCGATTTCGCCAAATTGCGAGACGCGGCGTCGGCGCTGTTGAAGCGCGTCGGCATCTCGAAAAAACTCGACGCCGATGCGCTGGTCTCGACGCTATCGGGTGGCGAGCGGCAGTCGATCGCGATTTCTCGCGCCATGCAGTTCGCTGCCAAGGTCATCATCCTCGACGAACCGACCAACAATCTCGGTGTCGAGGAAACCCATGGCGTGCTGCGCTTCGTCAAGGAGGTGCGTGACGCCGGTCATTCCGTGCTCTTGATCACCCACAACATCCATCACGTGTTCCAGGTCGCCGACCGCATCATCGTCATGCGCCGCGGCGAGATCGTCGCCGAGCAGACGGTTGCCGATACCGATCTCCTGACCGTGGAAAGCATCATCACCGGCGCCGACATGTCGGCCCTGCTGAAAGAGACGAGAGCGAAGTGAAGAAGTTGGCCGTCACATGGTAGAACTTTACGGCAAGACGCTTTCGCGCCGGCAGGTGTCGGAACGTTCGGGCATGCTGTCGCAATTTGCCGGCGTGCGGCTGATGACGCTTGGCGACGGGGTGGAACGCGGCATCCGCATGCTGGAGTTCCGCACCGGCTCGGGCCTGCGCTTCACGGCACTGGTCGACCGGGCGCTCGACATCGCTGACTGCGACTTCAAGGGCCAGGCGATCGGCTGGCATTCGCCGAGCGGTTTTCGCCACCCCGGCCTGCACGATTATGAGGGGGAAGGGGGGCTCGCTTGGGCGCGTTCGTTTTCAGGGCTGCTTGTCACCTGCGGCCTCGACCACATATTGGGCCGGGAAGAAGTGCCGGCCGATAGCTACAACTACCCGGGCAGGAAGACCGTGATCCATTCGCTGCATGGCCGCGTCGGCACCATTCCGGCGCGGCTGACCGGTTATGGCGAGACCTGGGACGGCGACCGCTGCGTGCTGTGGGCCGAAGGCACCGTGCAGCAATCGGCAGTGTTCGGCGAGGATCTGCATCTGATCCGGCGTATCGAGGCCGATGTCGGCGGCAACGAGATCCGGCTGTCGGATCGCGTCGTCAACCACGGTTTCAACCGCACGCCGCACATGTATTTTTACCACGTCAATGTCAGCCATCCCTTGCTCGACGAGGGTTCGCGCTATCTGGCGCCGATCCGCGACGTCGTCTGGGCTGGCCATGCCGGCGAGCGCTACCAGGCGCAGAAGGTGGGTTACCGCACGATGCCGGCGCCGCAATCGGGTTTCAGCGAGCAGGTCTGGCAGCACGAGATGGCGGCGGACGCCAATGGCGAGGTGCCGGTGGCAGTGGTCAACGATCAGCTCGGGCTCGGCTTCGAAGTGGTGACGCGCAAGGACCAGCTGCCTTGCGCATATCAATGGCAGAATTTGCAGGCGGGGCAGTATGCGCTGGGCATCGAACCCTCGACGCATCATGTGCTCGGCAATCTCGCGGCGCGCGAGCGGGGCGAGATGATCTGGCTGGAGCATAGTGAAAGCCGTTCTTACGACGCAGTGTTCCGGGTGCTCGACGGCGCCGGCGCGATCGCCGAGGCCGAAGCAAAGATCGCGTCGATCGCCAGGCAGCCGCAACAGGATTATCCTGTGCCGTCGGGTAATTTTCCGGGATTGGCGGACAGGGCATGAGGCGAAACGAATGCTCCGGCTGGCGGGCCGGAAATCGGAGGTCGATGTGATGGAGAAAAAGCGCGACTACAGCCTGGTCGGGGAAAGCACGCGCATCGCGATCGAGACCGGGCTGGCCTCGGCCGAGTGGTATCACACCGATGTGCCGCGCAAGGCGATGAAAGAGCTGATGCAGCGCTCGGACGGCCCGGCGATCCGCGACACGATCATCTGGATCGTTGCCATATTGGGTTCCGCCGCCGGGATCGCCTGGTTCTGGGGCACGTGGTGGGTGGTGCCGTTCCTGCTCGTCTATGGCGTGCTCTACGGCTCGTCCAGCGACTCGCGCTGGCACGAGTGCGGCCACGGCACCGCCTTCCGCACACGCTGGATGAACGATGCCGTCTACCAGATCGCCAGCTTCATGCTGATGCGCAATCCGGTGACCTGGCGCTGGAGCCATGCCCGCCACCACACCGACACGATCATCGTCGGCCGCGACGCCGAGATCGCGGTGATGCGTCCGCCGGACCTGCTGCGCGCCGCACTCGCCTTCACCGGTGTTCTCGATTTCCGCTATTCGCTGCCGACGCTGGTGCGCAATGCGTTCGGCAGCATCTCGCCGGACGAGAAAAGCTTTATTCCCGAGATGGAGCTTCACAAGGTGGTCACAGCCGCGCGCTGGCATGTCGCCATCTATGTCGGGGCGATCGGGCTGGCGCTTTATCTGTGGTCGTTCCTGCCGCTGGTGCTGATCGGCCTGCCGCGCCTCTACGGCAGCTGGCACATGGTGCTGACCGGCCTGCTGCAGCATATCGGGCTGGCCGACAATGTCACCGACCACCGGCTGAACACGCGCACCGTCTACATGAACCCCATCAGCCGCTTCATCTATTGGAACATGAACTATCATGTCGAACATCACATGTTTCCGATGGTGCCCTATCACGCGCTGCCGAGGCTGCACGAATTGATCAAGCACGATCTGCCCGAGCCGAACCCTTCGATGTGGCATGCCTATCGCGAGGTCTGGCCGGTGCTGCTGAAGCAGCTTCAGTACGAGGATTATTTCCTCAAACGTGAATTGCCGCCGACGGCGCGGCCGTACCGGGACGAATTCCATGCACTGACCGTTCCGGCGGCGGCGGAATAGGGAAAAGCAGATGGCCGACTGGGTTGAAGCGTGTGGCGTCGACGATGTCGAGGAAGAGGATGTCATCCGCTTCGATCATGGCGGCCGTACCTTCGCCATCTATCGCAGTCCCGATGACGAGTACTTCGCAACCGACGGATACTGCACGCATGAGAAGGCGCATCTGGCCGATGGGCTGGTGATGGACGACATCATCGAATGCCCCAAGCACAATGGCCGCTTCAACTACAAGACGGGCGTGGCTCGAGGCGCACCGGTATGCGTCAATCTCGCCACCTATCCAGTGAAGGTCGAGGCTGGCAAAGTGATGATCCAGATCGGCTGACCTGCCGCCGAATGCAACTGAGGGAACCCTTTTGATGAGCCGAAAAAGACCGACGGTGGCGGATTTGCGCGCCATGAAGGGCAAGCGACAGCTGACCATGCTGCGTGTGCTGACGATGGACGAGGCCGAGGCCGCGGAGCGCGCAGGGGTCGACATCGTCTCGGTGCCGCCCGAATTGGTGCTCAACCCTGAGTACCGCGACGCGGCGCCCAGCCTGTTCACCATGCCGGG
>NZ_RZQE01000284.1:0-7877 GCF_004022955.1 Mesorhizobium sp. M7A.F.Ca.US.002.01.1.1
ACGACATGCATCAAAACAAAAAACTAAAGCGCGTCGGGACGCGATTTAGGCCATGAGAAATCCGGACATCGTCATCATCGGCTCCGGCATCGGCGGCGCCACGATCGCTTCCGGCCTTGCCGGCAGCGGCGCCTCGATCTTGATGCTCGAGCGCGGCGAGCCGTTGCCGGCGACGCCGCACGCGCGCGACACGCGCTCGATCTTCGTCGACGGCCATTATAGGCCGAAGGAGATGTGGCGTGAGGCCGGCGGCGCCGCCTTCAACCCCGGCAATTATTATTATGTCGGCGGCAATTCGAAGTTCTATGGCGCGGTGCTGATCCGCTACCGCAAGGAAGATTTCGCCGCCATGGAGCACTTTGGCGGGGTCTCGCCGGCATGGCCGTTCTCCTATGAGGAATTCGAGCCCTGGTATTCGAAAGCCGAACAGCTGTTTCGCGTGCGCGGTGCACTGGGCGAGGATCCGACCGAGCCGTTCCATTCGATCCCCTACGCCTACAAGCCGGTGCCCGACGAGGCGCCGATCGCCCGCGCCCGCGCCGAGCTGAAAAACCTCGGCCTGCATCCGGCCTCGCTGCCGCTCGGCGTCGACATCGACACCTGGCTGAAAGAGGGCAAGACCGGCTGGGATGCGTTTCCCAACACCGGCCAGGGCAAGGTCGACGCGCAGACAGGACCGCTGACGGCGGCCCTGAAGGACACCAACATCCGGCTCGAGACCGGCTGTTATGTCGAGTACCTGGAGGCATCGACCGACGGCAAAACCATTGCTGCCATCCACTATCGGCAGAATGGTGAGCTGAAAAAGGTCGCGCCGAAACTGGTCATCCTCTCCGCTGGCGCGGTCAATTCCGCCGTCATCCTGCTGCGATCACCGTCTCCTGATGGCAAGGGCCTTGCCAACCGCTCCGATCAGGTCGGGCGCAATTTCATGAACCACAATTCCAGCGCCATGCTGGCGATCGATCCGCGCCGCCGCAACGATGCCGTCTACCAGAAGACGCTGATGCTCAACGACTACTATCTGTCCGACGGCAAGGGCGGTAAGCCGCTGGGGAACGTCCAACTGCTCGGCAAGATCGACGGCAACATGCTGCGGGCCAATGTCAAGTACACGCCGGGATTCGCGCTCGACTTCATGGCCGGCCACGCCGTCGACTGGTACCTTATGTGCGAAGACCTGCCCGACCCGGAAAGCCGCATCATGGTCGACGGCAAGGACATCATCATGCAGTGGCGGCGCTCCAACATGCAGTCGCTCGACGGGCTGAACAAGGTAATGCGCGAAAACTTCCGCGCCTGCGGCTATCCCATCGTGCTGTCGCGCCCCTTCGACAAGCGCACGCCGTCGCATCAATGCGGCACGATCAAGATGGGCGACGATCCGGCGACGGCGGCGCTCGACCCCTACTGCCGCTCCTTCGACCACCGGAACCTGTTCGTCGTCGACGCCGGTTTCCTGCCGAACTCGGCGGCGGTCAACCCAGCGCTGTCGATTGCAGCCCAAGCGCTGCGCGTTGCTGACCACATCCGCAAGACGGACCTCGCCGCATGACCCGCCCCGCCGCCATCGTCACCGGCGGCGCGCGCGGCATCGGCCTCGCCTGCGCCCAGGCACTGGCGGATGCCGGCTTCGATATTCTGGTCGCCGACCTTGCCGAAACAGCCGCCGACGGACTTGCCCCCGACATCACCAAGCGTGGCGCAAAATTCGCCTATGTCAGGTGCGACATCGCGGACCTCGACACCCATACAGCACTTGTCGATGCCGCGATGCGCGCCTTCGGCCGCATCGACTGCCTGGTCAACAATGCCGGCGTCGGCGCCGTGGTGCGCGGTGACCTCTTGGACCTCAAGCCGGAGAATTTCGATCGCACGCTGGGCATCAACCTGCGCGGCACCGTCTTCCTCAGCCAGGCTGTCGCCAAGGCGATGCTGGCTGCGCCAGGCGATCAGAGATCCATCATCACCATCACCTCGGTCAGTGCTGAAATGGCGTCGCCGGAACGGCCGGACTACTGCATCTCGAAGGCCGGGCTTTCGATGTGGGTGAAGAACCTGGCGTTGCGGCTTGCGCCTGAAAACATCGCCGTCTTCGAAGTCCGGCCCGGCATCATCCGCACCGACATGACCTCAGGCGTGACCGCCAAATATGACGCCCTTATCGACGGCGGCCTGGTTCCGGCCAAACGCTGGGGCGAAGCATCGGACATCGGCGCGGTGGTGGCGACGCTCGCCGGCGGCAAGCTCGGCTTTTCGACCGGCTCGATCATCAATGTCGACGGCGCGCTCTCGGTGCCACGGCTATGAATGGATCAGGAAATGACTGACTATATCATCGTGGGCGCCGGTCCTGCCGGCTGCGTTATGGCCAACCGGCTGAGCGAAGATCCCAGCAATTCGGTCCTGCTGCTGGAAGCCGGCGGCAAGGACTGGCACCCCTACATCCACATGCCGGCGGGCTTCGCCAAGATGACCAAAGGCATTGCTTCCTGGGGTTGGTCGACCGTGCCGCAAAAGCACATGAAGGACCGCGTCTTCTGGTACACGCAGGCCAAGGTGGTCGGCGGCGGCTCGTCCATCAACGCGCAGATCTACACGCGCGGCAATGCCCGCGACTACGACGCCTGGGAGAAGGAAGAAGGCCTCGCCGGCTGGGGCTATCGCGACGTGCTGCCCTATTTCAAGCGCGCCGAAAACAACCAGCGCTACGCCAACGACTTTCATGGCGACCAGGGCCCGCTCGGCGTGTCCAACCCGATTGCGCCGCTACCTATCTGCGAGGCCTATTTCCGTGCCGGCCAGGAGATGGGCATCCCCTTCAACCCGGACTTCAACGGCGCTGCCCAGGAAGGCGTCGGCTACTACCAGCTGACCCAGAAGGATGCCCGACGCTCCTCCGCCTCGGTCGCTTATTTGAAGCCGATCCGCAGCCGCAAGAACCTGACCCTCCGAACCGATGTGCTGGTGACGCGCATCGTCGTCGAGAACGGTCGCGCTATCGGCGTCGAGGTGGTCGACAGGCCGGGCGGCGAGAAGAAAATCCTGCGCGCCGAACGCGAGGTGATCGTCTCGTCCGGCGCCATCGGCTCGCCGAAACTCCTGATGCAGTCGGGGATCGGCCCCGCAGACCATCTGAAGTCGGTCGGCGTCACGCCGGTGCATGACCTGCCCGGCGTCGGCTCCAACATGCAGGACCATCTCGATTTGTTCGTCATCGCCGAATGCACCGGCGATCACACCTATGACAACTACGCCAAGCTGCACCGCACGGCCTGGGCCGGTCTGCAATATCTGCTGCTGAAGAAAGGCCCGGTGGCCTCCAGCCTGTTCGAGACCGGCGGCTTCTGGTACGCCGACCCGACCGCCGCCTCGCCCGACATTCAGTTCCATCTCGGCTTGGGATCCGGCATCGAGGCCGGCGTCGAGAAGCTGAACAATCCAGGTGTCACCCTGAACTCGGCCTTCCTGCGGCCGCGCTCACGCGGCACGGTGCGGCTGAAGAGTGCCGACCCGGCCGACCACCCGCTGATCGATCCGAACTACTGGTCCGATCCCTATGACCGCGCCATGTCGATCAAGGGGCTGCGACTGGCGCGCCAGATCATGCGGCAGAAGGCGCTTGCCCCTTACGTGCTGCGCGAAGTGCTGCCCGGGCCGTCGCTCGCCAGCGACGACGAGCTGTTCGACTATGCCTGCCGCACCTCCAAAACCGACCATCACCCGGTTGGCACCTGCCGCATGGGCCATGACGACATGGCCGTGGTGACACCGGATCTGCGGTTGCGCGGCATCGAGGGCCTGCGCGTTTGCGATGCCTCGGTGATGCCGCGCGTGCCTTCATCCAACACCAATGCGCCGACAATAATGGTCGGTGAAAAAGGAGCCGATCTGGTCCTCGGCCGCGAGCCGCTGCCGCCGGCGGTGTTTTCCGGAAACCGGGCTGCTTAGCCGCTGAGGAGCAAGACATGATCAGGCACTGTGTTTTCGCTAGATTTCGCAATGATGTCGACGCCGCCGAACGCACGGCGATCCATGCCGATCTCGAAGCGCTGCGACAGGTTATCGACGGCATGGACGCCGTAAAATTCAGCGCCAATGTCAGCCCGGAGCCGTTCGCACGCGGCTTCACCCATGGCTTCACCATCGACTTCCGCGATGCTGCCGCGCGCGATGCCTATCTTGCGCATGAAGCGCACCAGCGCGCCGGCGCACGCCTGGTCGCTGCCCTGGAAGGCGGCACGGACGGGCTGATGGTGTTTGATCTCGAAATCTAGACTCACCATCAAGCCACGATCGAGTTCATCGACAGATGGCGCCGGTCGCTCCTCATCGCACCTCAGCGGGCGTTCGATCAAATGAGCCGCGCGAAAAAGTGACCACCGGTCTTCCCTGAACTGGCTGATAATTCCTCACATCGATGATGGTGGAGGAGGAAGATTTGCCCCTTAATTCGCAGCAGAAGAAGACCGTCCTCGCCTCGTTCCTGGGCTGGACGCTCGATGCTTTCGATTTCTTCCTTCTGACATTCCTGCTCACCGATATCGCGACCGAATTCCACGCCGACGTGCCCGCGGTCTCCAAGGCGCTGTTCCTGACCTTGGCCACACGCTTCATCGGCGCGTTCTTCTTCGGCATGCTTGCCGACAAATACGGGCGCAAGCCGATCCTCATGCTCAACATCGTGAGCTATTCGGTGATCGGCGCGCTGGCCGCCTTCTCGCCCAATCTCGGCATCTTCCTCGCCCTGCGTGCGCTGTTCGGCATCGCCATGGGCGGCGAATGGGGGCTTGGCAGTTCGCTGGCCATGGAATCCATTCCGCCGAGCGCACGCGGCATGGTCTCCGGCATCCTGCAATGCGGCTATCCGGCCGGCTATCTGCTGGCGGCGGTGGTCTATGGCCTGCTCTATCAGCAGACGATCGGCGGCTACACGATCGGCTGGCGCGCCATGTTCCTGCTCAGCTTCGTGCCGGCGCTGATTGTGCTCTTCATCCGCTCGCATGTGCCGGAATCGCCGGCCTTCGTCGAAGCGCAGAAGACGGCTCGACCGGGCATGTGGGAAACCCTGCAGAAACACTGGGGTGTCGCGCTCTATGCCGTCGTGCTGATGATGTTCTTCAATTTCTTTAGTCATGGCACGCAGGACCTCTACCCGACCTTCCTGAAGAAGCAGCACGGCTTCGATCCGCATACGGTGAGCTGGATCACCATCGTCGCCAATATCGGCGCCATCGTCGGCGGCCTGGCATTCGGCGCGCTGTCCGAAAAGATCGGCCGCGTCAACGCCATCACGCTGGCCTGCCTGATCGCCTTGCCGTCGATCCCGCTATGGGCCTACTCGACCACGCCGTTCATGCTCGCCATCGGCGCCTTCGTCATGCAGGTCGCGGTCCAGGGCGCCTGGGGCGTCATCCCCGTGCACCTCAACGAGCTTTCGCCCGGGGCGGTGCGGGCGACCTTGCCCGGCTTTATCTATCAGGCGGGCAATCTCGCCGCGTCCTATGGCGGCCCCTATCAGGCAGGAATCGCGGAAAGCGCCGGAGGCAGCTATGGCTATGCCCTGGCGCTGTTCGCAGGCGTGGTCGCCATCTGCATCATCGTCGTCATCCGTTTCAGTCCGGAACGACGTGGCCAGTTGATGACCGTACTCAATTAGGGTCGAAATCAGCCGAGCCTGAGCGCAACGACGCCGGCGACGATGCTGAGCGCGGCGGCACCGCGCCAGCCGGTCATTTTTTCGCCGAGAGCGAAGACCGAGATCATCATGGCAAACAGAATCGAGGTTTCGCGCAGCGAGGCCACGGAGGCGATCGGCGCCTTGGTCATCGCCCACATGACGATCCAGTAGGCGGCGCCGCTGAGCACGCCCGTGAACAGTCCTGCCTTCCAGTCGCGCGCCAACACCGGCAGCGCCTTCGGCCCGCGGAAGATGAGGCACAGCACCAAGGCGCCAAAAGCATCGCAGATGAACAGCCAGGCTGCATAGCTCTGCGCGGTTGCCGCCAGCCGTGCGCCGCTGCCGTCGGACAGCGTGTAACTGGCAATGAAGATGGAAGTGCCCAGTGCGAAGCCAACCGCGCGCAGATTGAGTTTTTCCAGATGTGCGCCGCCACGAAACGACATCACCAGCGTGCCGGCCGACAACAGGAAGATGCCGAGCATGGCGAACGGGCCGGGAATCTCGGCAACGACGAACATGCCGCCAAAGGCCGAGAGCAGAGGTGCGGTGCCCCGCGCCAGCGGATAGGTCTGGGCGAAATCGCCCGCCTTGTAGGCGCCGATCAGGAAGGTGCGGTAGCCCATGTGGAAAATGACGGAGGCGATGATGTAGGGCCACACCTCCGCCTTCGGCACTTCGACGAAGGGCAGCACCACGAGTGCCGCCGCGCCCATGCCGAGCGTCATCAGCGTGATCGACAGGAAGCGGTCGAGATGAACCTTGACCAGCGCATTCCAGATCGCGTGCATGGCAGCGGCGGCAAGCACTGCAAAAAAAACGAAAAGCGTCATGTGGCAATGCCGGGCGTTTCCAGGTCGATGTCGACCCGCAACGGAAAATGATCCGACGCAACCTCGTCGATATCGGCACAGATCGAACGCACCCGCCCGGCGAACATGCCGCCGACGAAGCAATGGTCGAGCCGGCGCTTTGCCAGTCTGCCGTCGATGTTCTTCACATGGGTGTGGAAGTCCGGAACCGGCTCCCCGGCAACAGCGGCGGCATCGACGAAACCGCTGAGATAGGCGGCACCCGGATGGTAGGGCGTGCTGCCGACGATGCGGCGATATTCGGCGCTGCCCGGCTCCATGTTGAAATCGCCCATCCAGATCGCCGCCAGCGGGTTTTCCGGCTCCGCTTCGCCGCTGGTCCAGTTGCGCGTGGGCTCGTCGTCGACGCCGCTCCACGGCCCGCCGTCGGACGGTGCCCGGCGATGCTCGGCCAGGAGATAGTCGATCTGCTCCAGCCGCTCCTCGGCCGCGATATGGGCGAGATGCAGCGACAACACCCGCACCGGCCCTGCCGGCGTGCGGATCATGCATTCGAGTGCTGCATTGCGGGTGTTGAGCGGCCGCTGCGTGCGGCGCATCGGCAGCGCATGCAGCCGCGACCAGACGATCGGCAGTTTCGACAGCACCATGGTGCCGAACTGGCGGCGCCGGTTGACCAGGCGGCCGTCATGCCGCTCGCTGGCGTCCATGTCGAAGGCCGGGCCATAGACCCAGTGATAGTCGGGCAGCAGGCTGGAAAGCAGTTCCGGCTGATCGTCGAAATTGCTGCGTTGCCAGTGACGCTCGACTTCCTGCAGTGCAATGACGTCGGCGCCGGCAACGATGCGCGCGGCGCGCGAAAGATCGTAGCGCCCGTCGCTGCCGAACCCGTACTGGATGTTGTAGCTGACCAGCTTCATTGCTTATCCGGCTCAATTTCGTGTTGGCAGTAGCGGTTCGATGCCGCGGTTGCAATGTGCAGGAGAATGGACGTGGCTTGGACCAGCCTTGCCCCTGACCGGGATCATGCACCGATCCCGAAGCACTTCGGTATCTTCCGTGCGCCGGAAAACGGCGTGCGATGCCTCAAGTATTCAGCGGCTGGAACCGGCCGGGTGGCGACGCGGCCAGTTCGGTCCAGTCGATCTCTTCCTCAAGGCGATGATAGGCTTCGTCGCCAATCGTCTCGTTGCGGCGCAATTCCTCCAGCGCGTCGCGCTGGCTCTTGATCGCATAAAGACGCAAGCGGTCATATTCGGTCGCCGCCTGGGCATCGTCGGGGTTTTTGGCGATCTTGCGTTGAGCGGCATATTGCTCGCGCACCGCGGCCGCAGCGTCCGATGTCTTGCCGCTCAATATGTCGAGCGCCGCCTGCATGACCACAA
>NZ_RZQE01000285.1:0-7857 GCF_004022955.1 Mesorhizobium sp. M7A.F.Ca.US.002.01.1.1
TCTTATCAGCGCTTTGGCGAGGGAGAGCTCGAGCGCCTGCGCAACCTTCCCGCCGAGCAGGGTACCACCACCCAATCCGAGCAGAACGATGCGCAGGCGCAGGGCGAAAAAGGCCACAACGCCATTGCGCTGGTGCTGCGGCTGCCGAACCAGATGATCATGCTGGTCGGCCGCGACCTTGGCGAGCCGGAACGGTTTCGTGCCGTCATCCGCCGTGCGCTGATGCTGGCGCTCGGCATGATGGGGCTGGGCGGATTGCTGATCTGGTTTTTTGTCGGCCGCGCTGCGCTGAAGCGCATCGACAGCGTGTCGGAAGCCAGCCGTCGCATCATGGGCGGCGATCTGTCGGGCAGGCTGCCGGTGACGGGGGTTGGCGACGAGTTCGACCGGCTCTCCGAAAATCTCAATGCCATGCTGGCCAGGATCGCCACGCTCAACGAAGGCTTGAAGCAGGTTTCCGACAACATCGCGCATGATCTGAAGACGCCGCTGACCCGGCTGCGCAACCGGGCCGAAGCGACGCTTTCGGGCAAGCAAAAGCCCACCGACTACCGGCAGGCGCTGGAAGGCACCATCGCCGAGTCGGACCAGTTGATAAAAACCTTCAACGCCATCCTGATGATCTCCCGGCTGGAGGCTGGCTACTCGTCTGAAAATACGAACCGCGTCGATCTTGCGGAAGCCGTACGCGATGTCGTCGAGCTCTATGAGCCGGTGGCGGAAGAGGCGGGCGTGTCGCTGGAAGCAGACGCGCACGAGGCGGTGTCCGTCAACGGCAACCGCGAACTGATCGGCCAGGCGCTGTCGAACATCGTCGACAACGCTATCAAATATTCGACCGGCGCCAATGCCCAGCCGGCGGTGCGCGTCACGCTCGAGCGAACCGGTGCGGACGTTCGCCTGTCGGTTGCCGACAATGGCCACGGCATTCCCGACGATGGCGACCGCGCGCGTGCCACGGAACGTTTCGTGCGGCTGGAGAAGAGCCGTTCGCAACCGGGTTCGGGTCTTGGCCTCAGCCTCGCCAAGGCCGTCATGACATTCCACAATGGCCGGCTTGAACTCTTGCCTGGCAATCCTGGATTATCCGTGGTCATGAGTTTCCCGGTTCGGGAGGATCACTGATGAGCACGGCTGCAAGAGCGAAAGATTGGCTGCTGAAGCCGGCGGCCAGGCTTGTTCCGCTGGACGAGGACCGTGCGCGGCTGGAACTGGCCGAGATCGCGTCCGCCGCACGCGAAGAAGGGGTGACGCGGCTGGCCAAGTTTCTGGCCGGCAAAGGGGAGGGCCAGGATTTCCTCGCCGCCGTCTTCGATCTGTCGCCGTTCCTGCGCGATACGGCACGTCGCCGGCCGCAAATCCTGGACGGGCTGTTCGAGCAGACAATCGAGGCTCGGCTGAAAGCGATCGGCGCCGCCATAGACCTGGCGCATTTGGCGGAGACCCTTTCGGAATCCGGCCTGATGATGGAGCTGCGCCAGTGGAAGTCGGAGGCGCATTTCCTCATCGCGCTGGCCGATCTTGCCGGCGAGGCCGAAACGGCGCTGACGGTCCGGCGGTTGAGCGACCTCGCTGACGCCTGTACCCGTGCCGCCGTCGACTTCCTGCTGCGCGACGCGCACGGCCAGGGCAAACTCAAACTGCCGGATGTCGACAACCCGTCGAAACAGTCGGGTTGGATCCTGCTCGGCATGGGCAAGCTCGGGGCACATGAGCTGAATTTTTCCTCGGACATCGATCTGGTGGTTTTCTTCGATCCGGAAGCACCGGCGGTCGTCGACCCGCTCGACGCCACCGAATTGTTTTCGCGGCTGACGCGCCGCCTGGTTCGCGTCCTGCAGGACCGCACCGAGCACGGATATGTCTTCCGCACCGATCTGAGGCTGCGCCCCGACCCCGGTTCGACACCGCTGGCGATCCCGGTTGAGGCGGCACTGCGCTACTATGAGGCGCGCGGCCAGAACTGGGAGCGCGCCGCCATGATCAAGGCACGTCCGGTAGCCGGCGATCTGGCCGCGGGCGCTGCCTTCCTCAAGGAGCTTCAGCCCTATATCTGGCGCAAATACATGGATTACGCGGCGATTGCCGACGTCCATTCGATCAAGCGCCAGATCCACGCCCACAAGGGCCATGGTGAGATCGCGGTCAAGGGCCACAACGTCAAGCTCGGGCGCGGCGGCATTCGCGAGATCGAATTCTTCGTCCAGACCCAGCAGCTTATCGCCGGCGGACGCTTCCCTGAACTGCGTGGCCGCGAGACCGTGCCGATGCTCGGCGAGCTTGCGACACGCGGCTGGATCACCATCGAGGCGCGCGATGCGCTCGCCCGCCAGTACTGGTTCTTGCGCCGCGTCGAACATGCCGTGCAGATGGTTGCCGACGAGCAGACCCACACGCTGCCGGAAGATGACGAAGGCTTGGAGCGCATCGCCCGCATGCTCGCCTTTGCCGATGCTTCTGCCTTTTCCCAGGCGTTTCGCGCCTCGCTGCAGCAGGTCGAACGCCACTACGCGGCACTGTTCGAAACAGCACCCGAACTGTCGACAGGCATCGGCAATCTCGTCTTCACCGGCGATGTCGACGATCCCGATACGCTGCAGACCTTGCACGGCCTCGGCTTCCAGCGGCCAAGCGACATCTGCCGCGTCATCCGAGGCTGGCATTTCGGTCGCTATCGCGTCACTCAGTCGGCGGAGGCGCGCGAGCGGCTGACGGAATTGACGCCGGCTCTGCTGCGCTCCTTCGGCCAGACGCGCCGGGCCGACGAAGCGCTGATGCGCTTCGACGAATTTCTCGCCGGCCTGCCGGCCGGCATCCAGCTGTTTTCCCTGCTGCAGTCCAATCCGGCCCTGCTCAAGCTCCTGGCAACGATCATGGGTGCGGCGCCCCGGCTGGCGGCGATCATCACCCGCCGGCCGCATGTCTTCGATGGTCTGCTCGACCCGGCCTTGCTGACGGAGCTACCGGACCGCGCCTATCTGTCGGCACGGCTTTCCGCCTTTGTCGAGGGCGACCGGCTTTATGAGGACGTGCTCGACCGGCTGCGCATTTTTGCTTCCGAGCAGAAATTCCTGATCGGCGTCCGGCTGCTCGCCGGCTCGATCGATCCGGCGCGCGCCGGCCGCGCCTTCTCCGATCTGGCGGATCTCACCATCGAGGCTGCGTTGCAGGCGGTGACGGCCGAATTCGCGGCGCGCCACGGCACCATTGCCGGCGGCGTGGTTGCGCTGCTCGGCATGGGCAAGCTCGGCAGCCGCGAGCTGACCGCCGGATCGGATGTCGACCTGATCCTGCTTTACGACCACGCGCCGGACGCCGAGGAGTCCGATGGCGACAAGCCGCTGGCGCCTTCGCATTACTACACCCGCATGACGCAGCGGCTGATCGCGGCCGTGTCGGCGCCGACGGCGGAGGGCGTGCTCTACGAACTCGACCTGCGCCTGCGGCCATCCGGAAACAAGGGTCCTGTGGCAACCCATATCGATGCCTTCAAGAAATACCAGCGCCAGGAGGCCTGGACCTGGGAGCACATGGCGTTGGCACGCGCCCGCGCCATTGCCGGTGACGCCAGCCTGTGCGGCGAGGTTGAAGCGGAAGTGGCGGCGGTGCTTGGTCAGCCGCGCGACGCCGCCAAGGTGATGGCCGAGGCCTCGGAGATGCGCGCTATGATCGAGAAGGAAAAGCCGCCGCGCGACCTGTGGGACATCAAGCTGATCCCCGGCGGCCTGATCGATCTCGAATTCATCGCCCAAGTGGCTGTCATCACCGGGCAGGTAGGCGCCGGGCCGCGCGTTACCGGTACCGCCGAAATCCTTTCGCGCCTGTCACCGGGCTTCGCCAATGCCGGGGCGAGGCAGGAGCTTTTCGACGCCTATGCGCTCTATCTGGCGCTGACCCAGATGACGCGGCTGTGCCTTACCGGAGCCTTCGAGCGCGACGACGTTCCGCCGGGGCTTTCGGATCTGCTTCTGGCGGTGACCGACCTGCCGGATTTCGGTGTGCTCGAAGCACATCTCAAGGAGACGTCGCAGAAGGTCAGGAAGGATTTCGACCTTTTGCTTCGTGCGGGATGACCGGGAAGCGATCGTCCCTTGGAATCGGGGACGTTTCGTGGTCCTCCAGTCTCATGCAGCTACTCTGTTCGCCGAATCTGCTGCAGCGCCCGGCTTGCGTGAGACTGCAAAATCCGGTCGCGCAGATAGGCATAGAAACGCGGCGGCAGCATGCCATAGTCGAATCGGGACGGTTTGCTCCCCGCGATAGGCCTGAGATGATCGGGACCCGGCCAGAGGAAATGATTGGTTTCGGTGACGACGATCCATGATGGCGTGTCATCGAGGCCGAGATAGGCCTTGAGGGGCGCAGGTATTTCTACTGCATCGGCAGGATCAGCTGGTGGCGAGTGTGTGACCGGAACGACCGTTATGACTTCACGGCCCTCCACGACCGCGCGGCGACAATGGCGCATGGTCGGTTTTTGCGACCTTCTTCGGCACCCTTTTCGTGTTCTCTCACCCAGAGGTAAGAATAGGAAATCACCAGACCCGGGATAGGTTTGGGCAGGCTCACGGTGTCCAGTCTTTGAGCATTGCATCAAGCCCGGCATATTCGCTCGATACGGCGCTTTCGGCGATGGCGTTAAGCGTCTCGTCGTCCAGCTCTTCCACAGGACGGGCGACCCGTCCCTTGACCAAGACCTCGAACATCGCCGCCGACAGGAGTACCGTGTGGGTCCGGCCATTCTTTGTGATTGCGACCGGCGCACGCTGGGCAGCATCCTGAAAACGCCCGACATTCTGCTGGAATTCCGTTGAAGTCACTCGCATGACAAGGCCTTTCTTTTTTATCCAAAATAGATAAAATAGATAACTTTGTCAAAGCGTTTCAGCTCGCGTCCACGAGGTGGATCAGGCCTGGGATGGTGATAAAAACTTCACGCTGCAACCTTGACGGCCAGCACGCTCTTCTTCACCGGAATGCGCACCGACACGATCGTGCCGACACCTTCGCTCGACCGGATCTTCAGCGCGCCGCCCTGAAGCTCGGCCAGCGAACGTGAGATGGCAAGGCCAAGGCCGGACCCGGCATGGCTCTTGGAGAACTGGTTCTGCACCTGTTCGAACGGCCGTCCGAGCTTTCCGAGCGCCTCCTTGGGGATGCCGCAGCCATTGTCCTCGATCGTCAGCACCAGCGCGCCGGATGTGTTGCGGGCCCTGACCGATATGTGGCCGCCCTGGCCGGTGAACTTCACCGCATTGGACAAAAGGTTGATGACGATCTGCTTGATCGCACGGCGATCGGCGACCAGCGTCAGCGCATCGGCAATGCGCGTTTCCACGGTGATGGCCTTTTGCGCCGCCTGCAGCGAAACGACGCGTACGGTTTCGCTGATCAGCGGGCCGAGGTCGATCTCTTCCCGGTCCAGAGAGAACTGGCCGGCCTCGATCTTGGACATGTCGAGAATATCGTTGATGACGCCCAGCAGGTACTTGCCGCTGCTGTTGATGTCGGTGGCATATTCCTCGTAGCGCTCCGATCCGAGCGGGCCGAACAGCCCTTGTTCCATCAGTTCGGAGAAGCCGATGATGGCGTTCAGCGGCGTGCGCAACTCATGCGACATGTTGGCCAGGAATTCGGATTTGGCCCGGTTCGCCGCTTCGGCCCGTTCGGTTTCCTTCATGTATTTGCGGTTGAGGTCGACCAGTTCGCGCGAACGCTCCTCTTCGGCCCGCCGCGCGAGGCTGAGATCATGGATCGTTGCCATCAGCCGTCGCTCACTGTCGACCAGCTTCTCCTGGTGCAGCTTGATCTGGGTGATGTCGGAACCGACCGAGACGATGCCGCCGTCCCGGGTCTTCAGTTCGTTGACCTGCAGCCAGCGGCCGTCGGCCAACTGCCGCTCGAAAGTGGCGCCGCCCTGCAGGCCGCTGGTGTGGGCAAGCCGCCTTTCGGAAGCAAAGGCCAGCATGCGTTCTTCCAGCGCCGCGCGCGCGGTGCCCGGCATCACGTCGCGGTCCGAAAGCCCGTTGTCCTGCTGGTATTTGGAATTGCACATGATCAGGCGCTGCGTCGAATCCCACAGCACGAAGGATTCGTTGATGTTCTCGATCGCCGTTCTGAGGCGAAGGTCGGCAGCCTCGGAACGCAGCGCCAGATGACGCTGTTCGGTGACGTCGACGGCGATGCCGATCAGCTGGATCTCCGGCGCTTCCGGATCGATGACCTGTGCCCGTGCGCGCATCCAGACCCATTGGCCATCGGCATGGCGCATGCGGAACACCTGATCGATGTGATCGATCTCGCGTGCGACGATTCTGTTGGCGAGCTCGAACAGGTCGCCGTCCTCGGGATGGATGATCTGATCGACCTCGCCGAAGGACAGCATCGTTTCGCAAGGCTTGTAGCCGAGCATGTCGTACATCGAGCGCGACCAGTACATCTTGCCGCGCACCATGTCCCAGTCCCACAGGCCGCAGCGGCCGCGAACCAGCGCCATGTCGATGCGCTGATGCGCTTCGAGGTAGATGCGGTCGGCCGCCTGCGCACGTGCCGCCTGGCCGAAATAGGCATAGAGGATGACGATCAGCACACCGGCCGTCAGCACGAACAGGGTGACGTTCAGCGAAACGGTCTTGCGCCAGGCATCGAAAACCGCGTCCTGTGGCACCAGGGCCGCCGATGCACCCTTTCCGCCATTCGCCAGGCTGACCGCGGCGTACCAATCCCGTCCGTCGATGTTGACGTCCATGACGCCCGCACGATCGCCGAACATGAACAAGGGCTGGCCGCCCTCGACGAGGCCGTCCAGCGAATGGCCCTGCCATGGCATCGAGCGTGGCGTCACCGCGACGATCTTGAAAGCGCTGTCGGTGATGACAAGCACATGGCTGCGGCCCATCGCGCCCTGACGGCTGGTGGTCTCCAGCAGATCCTGTATGGCGCCGGGCACCGTTTCCGAGGTGGTGGCGAGCGAACTGGCCAGCTGGCCCGCCGCCAGCGTCAGGATCGCCTTGGCATTGCGCTCGACATCGTCGCGCTCGTTCATCAGCGACAGCACGCGCAACGCCGCGATGACGATCAGGAAGGTGATGATGAGGACGGGTATTGATCGGCGCAGCAGCGGCTCGGCGGCCAGAAGCCGCCGGTAGGCCGGTTCGGCGATGAGTCGCGTATTCCCGGCAAGACCGTCGCCGCGCGTCTCACGATGCGCAAAAACCGTCCCTCCGGGCGCGCCCCACGCGTCCGCCTTCGCCATAAATGGCACTCCCCGAATTTGCCTATGCTGCTTGGTGATCCGGCAAACGCCGCACTTCCGAATCGTCAGTAAAGAATCAAAGGTGATTCGCCTTGTCCAGTGGTCCGGCGAAAAAAGATTAAAAATCGACTAAAATAATGGGCTTTCGCTGGCGCAGCGCCTAACGGAAGCCGCTGCTGTCAGGTCCTGGTTGAAATTCACCAGCTTGGCGGCGTGCACGGATCTCCCTTCTGCCACAACAAGGGGAGAAGAAAGAGAGCGGCTAAGCCAGCGTGCGCTCGACAATATCCCGCAGATCCGCCGACAGGTTTTCGGCGCCGGCGATCGAGAGCAGCGCTTCCCTGGCCTTCGCCTGCCGCAAGGGTTCGAGCGAACGCCAGGATCTGAGCGCCGTCGCCAGCCTTGCCGCCACTTGCGGGTTGCGCTTCTCAACCTCGAGGACGGTTTGAGCAAAGAACCAGTAGCCTTCGCCGTCGGCCCGGTGGAAGCCGGTCTGATTGGCGCTGGAGAAGGTGCCGATCAGCGAGCGCACCCGGTTCGGATTGCCCATCGAGAAGGCCGGGTGGTTGGTCAAGGCCTTCACGGTGTCGACGGTTTGCGGC
>NZ_RZQE01000286.1:0-7856 GCF_004022955.1 Mesorhizobium sp. M7A.F.Ca.US.002.01.1.1
CCTCGTGGGTTGTGCCGACCTGTCGCAAGACGCCTGCGCGCATGATGACGATGCGGTCGGCCAGGCTCATGGCCTCGATCTGGTCGTGCGTGACATAGATGGTGGTCGAGCCCTGCTTGATGTGCAGCCGCTTGATTTCCGCGCGCATCTCCTCGCGCAGCTTGGCGTCGAGCGCGCCGATCGGCTCATCCATCAGCATGGCCTTCGGTCGCCGCACCAGAGCGCGGCCAATGGCGACGCGCTGCATGTCGCCACCCGAGAGCGCCGACGGCTTCTTGTCCAGCAGATCGGTGATCTGCAGCGTCTTGGCGACCGAACGCACCTCGCTGTCGATCTCCGTCTTGCTCTTGCGCGTGGCGCGCAAGGGGAAGGCGATGTTCTCGTAGACGCTCATATGCGGATAGAGCGAGAACGACTGGAACACCATGGCGATGTCGCGGTCGGCGGCCTTCAAATGCTGCACCGGCTTGCCGTCGATGAAGATGTCGCCCTCGTCGATGGTTTCCAGCCCGGCGATGGCGCGCAGCGTCGTCGTCTTGCCGCAGCCCGATTGGCCGAGCAGCACGATGAACTCGTTGTCGGCGATCTTGAGATTCAGGTCCTTGATGACCTGGACGGCGCCGAAGAATTTCTGGACGCCGCGAAGCTCGATCTGGGTCAATGCTGTGCTCCCGGATTGCGCACCTGGCCGGTGCCGGCCTTCTCCTCGGGCGCGATCTTGGAGGTTACGTTGAAGCCGACGAGCCCGATCAGGATGATGGTCAGGCCATAGCTGTGCAGCAGCATGTTCCAGGGCTGGCAGAGCGCGACGATGCCGAGCACCATCAATATCTGCGACCCAGGCTCAAGGTATTTCTGGTTGATGGCGCGAAAACTCATTTGCGGATCGCTCCGAAGGACATGCCGCGCAGCAGATGATTGCGAAGCAGGAAGGTGAAGATGGCGACCGGCAGCAGGAACAGGAAGGTTCCGGAGGCGATCACCGTCCAGTCCGGCAGGCCCGAACCGACCTGGCTCGGGATGAAGGGAGGCGCGGTCTGGGCGCGGCGGTTGGTCATGATCAGCGCAAAGGCGTATTCGTTCCATGCGGTGATGAAACAGAACACGGCGGTGGCGGCGATGCCCGTGGCGGCCTCCGGCAGCACGATCTTGAAGAACGCCTCCATGCGCGTGTAGCCGTCGACAAGCGCGGCCTCCTCATATTCCTTCGGAATCTCGTCCATGAAACCCTTCATCAGCCACACGGAGAAGGACAGGTTGAAGGCGGTGTAGAGAATGATCAGGCCCAGATGCGTGTCGTTGAGCCCGACTGCCCGGTACATCAGGAACATCGGGATGGCGACCACCACCGCCGGCAACATGCGCGTCGACAGGATGAAGAAGAGCAGATCCGCCTCCCCTTTCACCTTGAAGCGCGAGAAGCCATAGGCGGTGAATGTCCCCATGCCGACCGCCAACACCGTCGAGGTGATGGCGATGATGAGCGAGTTCAGGAAGCGGCTCGGATATCCCGACCATTGCACCTGGCCCTTGCCGTCGCGCACGATCTTCTCGCCGCCGTCGAACACGACCCGCTCCCACCACGGGGCGGCGGCATATTCTTCGGCCGACGGCGGGCTGCGCAACTGTGAGCGCTTTGTGAAAAGTTTGACGAAAGGCGAGATGGTCGGCTCGAACATCACCGTCGGCGGGATCGTCGTGGCCAGGTTGCGTGGCTTGAACGAGGTCGCCACGATCCAGTAGATCGGCGCCAGGAAGATGATCGTCACCAAGAGGACGGCGACAATAGCGACCTTGTTGAGCGCCCGTTCACCCGAAGTCTGGACGGCCGCCATCTCAGCGCTCCTTAACTTTGTTGAGGTATTTCACATAGATGTTGGTGATCGCCAGCACCATGATCAGCACGATATAGGCAAGCGCGCAGGAGCGCCCCGTCTGCCATTCCTGGAAAGCCATCTTGTAGAGACGGATGGAAATCACCTCCGTGCTCGGCTGCGTCGACAGCACATAGGCAAGATCGAAAGTCTTGAAGGCTTCCATGGTGCGGAAGATGACCGCGATCATCAGGATCGGCGCGACCAGCGGCAGCGTGATGCGGAAGAAGGTATAGAACGGCCCGGCGCGGTCGATCGCGGCAGCTTCGTAAAGATGCTTCGGCACCGCCGAAAGCCCGGCGAGCGATAACAGCATGACGAAGGGTGACCACATCCAGATGTCCGTGAACGCGACCGCGTAGAGCGCCATCTTCGGGTCGCCGAGCCATTGGAATTTGCCGAGGTCGAGCACGTAGTTGATGACACCCCAGGACGGATCGTAGAGCAGCTTCCAGAACAGGCCGACCACCGCCATCGAGAGCATCATCGGCAAGAGCAGCAATGTCGTGATCAGGCCCTTGAGCGGAATGGTGCGATTGAGCAGCATTGCCGTTCCAAAGCCGACGACAACCTGACCGACGACCGAGACGATGACGTATTTCGCGGTCACCGCGAAATTGTTCCAGATATAAGGGTCGCTGAGGAGCTCGCGATAGTTCTTCAGTCCGACGAAATTGGCCGGCGCATTGGTCGATGCGCGGAAGTCAGTGAAGGAATAGCCGAGCGAATAGATCAGCGGAAAGATGTTGAAGACGATCAGGAACACGATCGTCGGAATGATGAAGAGGTTGCGTATCGAAATGTCGCTGAGGCCGCGAGAGGCGGCTCTGGAGGAGGTATTCAGCGGTGTGATCATTGTGGTCGCCAAGACCTGCTCCCATTCCTGAAAAAGAAAACGGAGGAGGCACGGGCCTCCTCCGCACTACATGTCGGTTATTGGCCGCGGCCGTATTTCTTGAACGTGGCGTCCCAATCCTTCGCCAGCGCATCCAGCATTTCCTTGGCCGTACCATCGCCGTTTACGATGTACGGATAGACACGCTGGTTGAGCTGCTGCAGCAGTTCCGCGTACTCCGGCACCGCCCAGAAGTCCTTGACCTTGAACATCGTGTCGTAGAAGGCCTTGTTGTAGGGCGTGGCGTTCTGGAACTCGGCCGATTCCAGCACGGCCTTGTTGCAGGTGTAGCCGCCGAGGGCCGCCCACTTCTTCTGCGTATCGTCCTGGATGAACCACTTCAGGAATTTCATCGCCTCTTCCTTGTTGTTGGAATAGGAGACGACGGAAATGCCCTGGCCGCCGAGCGCGGCGAACTGCTCGCCACCTGGACCTGCCGGGTTGGCGAAGAAGCCGGTGTTCTTGGCGTTCGGGTTCGACGCCTCGTTGATCAACGAGGGGAAGAAGGCGAAGTAGTTCATGCTCATCGCCGCCAGGCCTTCGGTGATGGCCTGGTTGTTCTCGACGAAAAAGGCGTTGGTCCAGCCCGGAGGCGTGAAGCCGAACAGCTTGCGGTAGTTTTCCGCCGCGGCCACCGCCTTGTCCGAGTTGATGATGCCGTCGACCTTGTAGGTACCGAAGTCGCCGAGCTCACCGCCATACGAGAACAGCGCGTTCTCGAAGCCCATCGCCAGGCCGTCATACTGGTTCTGGGTGTAGATGGCGATGCCGTAGCGGTTCTGGTCGGGCCTGTTGAAGAACTCCGCGATGTCGGTCATTTCCTTGAAGGTCTTCGGAACGGCAAGGTCGTAGCCATACTTGGCCTTGAACGCTTCCATTTCCTTCGGATCCTCGAACCAGTCCTTGCGGTAGGCCCAGCCCACGGCGTCGCCCTCGGCCGGGATCGACCAGTATTTGCCGCTGTTGCCGGGATATTCGGAGTAGAACTTGACCGTCGCCGGAGCCATCTTGTCGAGAACCTTGTTCTCTTTGACGAAGTCGGTGAGGTCGACATAGTGACCGCCCTCGGAGGCGGCACCAAGCCATTGCGAGTCGCCGACGACCAGGTCATAGGCGCTGCCCTTGGCGTTGAACTCGGTAAAGGCCTTGGTCTGGAAATCGGCCCACGGGGTGGTTTCCACCGTGATCTTGACGCCGGTTTGCTTCTCGTACTCGTTGCCGAGCTCCTGCAGATAATTTGCGGGATCCCATTCAGCCCAGAAGATGGTGAGTGACTTTTCCTGCGCGTAAACGGACGTTCCGCAGGCAAGCGTTAAGCCGATACCAGCAAGTACGCTGGTCACTAACTTGCGCATAATGATTTCCTCCCTTGTGCGCGTTCTACCTTATCGTGCGAGCCGGCAACGTGGCCGGCCCTGGTAGTTCCTCCCGTGATCGCACCTTTCCGGTTTCGAGCCTCCTCGCCCCGCCGGAAAATGGATCGCAGCCCTCACTTTCGATCCGCTTTTCTGATCCAATCTGGTATTACCAATTTTGCATGCGCGTCAAGCCCTTTCTTGGCAGCTTGACGTGGCCATTTCCATCGGATTACCGCTTTATCTGCCTGTTTTACCAAGATTTTCCTACTCAGTGATATGATCGGGTATTGTCCAATACCCCACCCAACCGCTAAGATCAGTTGTGTGCATGCCAATCTGGTCGAACCAGTTAGGCTCTATTTCACGACTGCCTTCGGATCGAGGCTGCCTCCTTCATCGACCGATTCCGCCACTGCCGCACGCACCAGCGCCCCGGCCGCCCACTGTGCGACCGACATCGTCCGGCGGCTGTCCAGCCCCCAGATATCCTTGAGCACGATCAGCACCTCGACGCCGAAGATAAGCGACAGCGCCTGTGCCAGCCGCTTGAAGTCGCGCGGCGGCAAACGGCCCTTGAGCGGCGAGAGCGCATCCTTCAGCAGGTCGATGCGGTGGCCACGCGTAAAGGCGGGCTCACCGCCCAGCGTGCCGGCCTGACGCCGCGCCCATTGATCGAGCGACAGCTTCAGTGCTGCCTTGAACGTAGCCTCGAAGGCCTCGATGCGCGGCATGGCCGTGTCGAACAGCTCGGCGACCCGGCGCTCGGCATCGGCGGAGGTCGATTGCCAGGTGAGGATTGGCCCCAGCCCCTCGTCGACGACGGCCTGCACCAGTGCCGACTGGCTCGGGAAGTAACGATAGGCGGTGGCGCGGGAAACCTCGGCCGCCTCGGCGACCTCGCTGACTGAGGGCGTGACGCCCGCCTGCATCAGCCTTGTTGCCGTCTCCAGCATCAGCCGTTTGGTCCGCGCGCGCGGCCCACGTTCGGGCACTGGGCCGGTTGCCCGTTCAGCCTCGTCGCTCGCAGCGGATTGTTGACGTGAGACATTCATACCAATACGATACGCGCGTCTCAAAAATTTGCAATGGTCCGCATCGTCAAGTGGCCCGGGCAATGAGCGATGGGGGCGGCATCGCGCCTGCCAGGATTGGGAGAGCGCAATGAAGCGTATTTATGTGGTGGGTACCGCGGACACCAAGGGCGAGGAACTCGCCTTCCTGGCCGATGCGATCACTGCTGCGGGCGCCCTCGTTTGTCGTGTCGATGTCGGAACGCGCGACGCAACCATCCCCGTCGATATCAGCGCGAGGGAAATCGCCGACCATCATCCGGGCGGCCGTGACGCCGTGCTCGGCGGCAATGATCGTGGCGCCGCTGTCGCCGCGATGGGCATCGCCTTCGCCCGCTTTGCCCAATCGCGCAACGACATCGCGGCCATGATCGGCATCGGCGGCGGTGGTGGCACATCGATCGTCACGTCGGGCATGCGCGCCCTGCCGCTCGGCCTGCCCAAGATCATGGTCTCGACGCTCGCCTCCGGCGACACCGCTCCCTACGTCGATGTCTCCGACATCATCATGATGCCTTCTGTGACCGACATGGCCGGACTGAACCGGCTCTCCCGTGTCGTGTTGCACAACGCGGCTCAAGCCATATCAGGCATGGCGGCCACCCCGGCGCCACCACCCGACGGCAAACCGTCCATCGGCCTCACCATGTTCGGCGTCACCACGCCTTGCGTGACCGCCATCGCCGACCAGCTCCGTTCCGGATATGACTGCATGGTCTTCCACGCCACCGGCACTGGCGGCCGCAGCATGGAAAAGCTGGCCGACAGCGGCTTGCTGTCCGGCGTCGTCGACATCACCACGACCGAAGTCTGCGATCTCCTGTTCGGCGGCGTGCTGCCGGCGACGGAGGATCGTTTCGGCGCCGTCGCACGCACGGGGCTGCCCTATGTCGGCTCCGTCGGCGCGCTCGATATGGTGAACTTCTGGGCGCCTTCGACCATCCCGGAGCACTATCGCGACCGGCTGTTCTACGAACACAATCCCAACGTCACGCTGATGCGCACCGCGGCGGACGAATGCCGTGCGATCGGCGAGTGGATCGGCACCAGGCTCGCCCGCTGCGGGGGGCCGGTGCATTTTCTCATCCCGGAAAAAGGCGTCTCGGCGCTCGACATCGAAGGCGGCGCCTTCTTCGACCCGGAAGCCGACGCCGTTCTGTTCGATGCAATCGAGCGCACCATCAAGCCCAACGGCAAGCGCCGCGTGACGCGCCTGCCGCTGCATATCAACGACCCGGAATTCGCAAGGGCTGCAACAGCGGCCTTCCTCGACATCGCCAGACAGTGAGAGACCTCAAAAAATGCCCGCCATACCGCGCAAGGACATCTTGAAGAAATTCAGGGGAATGATCGACAAGGGCGTGCCGATCGTCGGCGGCGGCGCCGGCACCGGCCTGTCGGCGAAGGCCGAGGAGGCCGGCGGCATCGACCTCATCATCATCTACAATTCCGGCCGCTACCGCATGGCCGGGCGCGGCTCGGCCGCCGGCCTGCTCGCCTATGGCAATGCCAACGAGATCGTCAAGGAAATGGCCTATGAGGTGCTGCCGGTGGTCAGACACACGCCGGTGCTGGCCGGCGTCAACGGCACCGACCCCTTCGTCATCATGCCGCTGCTGCTGGCAGAGCTGAAGACGATGGGCTTTTCCGGCGTGCAGAATTTTCCCACCATCGGCCTGTTCGACGGCAGCATGCGGCAGAGCTTCGAGGAGACCGGCATGGGCTTCGGCCTCGAGGTCGACATGATCGCCGAGGCGCACAAGCTCGACCTCTTGACCACGCCCTACGTCTTCAACCCGGATGAGGCCCGCGCCATGACAAAAGCCGGCGCCGACATCGTCGTCGCCCATATGGGTGTGACGACAGGTGGCTCGATCGGCGCCACGTCGGCCAAGTCGCTCGACGACTGCGTTCAGGAGATCGACGCCATCGCCAATGCCGCGCGCTCGGTGCGCAAGGATGTCATCCTGCTTTGCCATGGCGGCCCGATTTCGATGCCCGACGACGCCCGTTACATTCTCTCCCAGGCCAAGGGCCTGCACGGCTTCTATGGCGCCAGCTCGATGGAACGGCTGCCGGCGGAAGCCGCGATCGCCAAGCAGACGGCCGATTTCAAGGCCGTCGCGCTCGGCGGCCAGAAGACCACATTCAAGAAAAAGAAGGGATGAGTGAGATGACCGACAAGAGCAAAGTGTTCGTGTACCCGAAGGACGTCAGCGCCTTCGGCTTCGACTGGGGAAAATTGGCGCTGACGGTGGCGCCCGAAGTGAATGGCGCAACCCGCTTTTCCGGCGGCGTCGTCGACCTGCCTTCCGGCAAGGGCCACACGCGCCACAACCATCCGGGCGCGGAAGAAATCATCTTCGTCATCTCAGGCCATGGCGAACAGATGGTCGAGGACGAGAGGGGCAATCCGATGGTCGAGAAGGTTGGCCCCGGCTGCACCATCTATGTGCCGGAAAGCCGCTTTCATTCGACGCTCAACACCGGCGACGGGCCGATGCAGCTGTTCGTCGTCTATTCGCCGGCAGGACCTGAACTGGTTTTGCGTGAGCTACCGGATTTCAGGTTGATCCCGCCGGGACAGTGATCTTTCCTCGGTTCCGGCTCCCTCCTCTCCCCTCGGGGAGAGGTCGGATTGCCCCGAATTGCTTTTCCC
>NZ_RZQE01000287.1:0-7796 GCF_004022955.1 Mesorhizobium sp. M7A.F.Ca.US.002.01.1.1
GAACGAACCGGCACTTTCCAGCTGGCCGGTGACGCTGAGGGTCAGGCGCTGGTGTTTTCGCAACCGCTCAGCTTCTGGGGCGGTATCGATGCCGAGACCGGCGAGATAACAGACCATTCGCACCCCGGCCTCGGCCGAAATGTCGCCGGCAGGATTTTGGTCATGCCGAGCGGGCGCGGCTCGTCGTCTTCATCCTCGGTCCTGGCCGAGGCGATCCGCAGGGGCACGGCGCCGGCCGGTATTCTTCTGGAGCGGCCGGACCCGATCCTGGCGGTCGGTGCCATCGTTGCCGAATTTCTTTATGACATCCGCATGCCGCTGGTGGTGTGCGATATTTCGAACCTTGTCTCCGGTGATCAGATTGATATCGGCATCGGCAAAGACCGCGGGCCGATCATCAGAGTTCACCCCGCCATCAATCCGGCAGAGCCACGCCGCCAATAGGCCGCCGCCAGCGTTTGATCGCGACCAAGCCCCAGCGTGTCGCGCCAACATTCGCGCACGATCTTGGCGGCAGCGGCTTCCGCCGCGAACCAGCCGAAGGCCGAACCGTCCTGCGGCCACGCCACCGAGCGGACAGCCTCGGCCAGCAGTCTGTCCTCGCCCGCCGCCACGCCATCCCGTGTCAGCCAATGAACCTCGATGCCCGTGCCATTGTTGATCGCTTGTCTTTCACCATCATTGGCGATCTCGACGAAGGCGACGCCTTTTGTCCCGGCCGGTAGCGTCTCCAGCAGCCGAGCCAGCGCCGGCAAGCCGGTTTCATCGGCGCCCATGACGTACCATTCTGCCTGCCGCACCGGACGGCCGACCGGGCCCATGATGCCAACCTTCATGCTGGGCGCGGCCTGCATGGCCCAGGCGGAGCCGACGCTCTCGCCGGGATGGATCAGGAAGTCGACATCGATGATGCCCTTTTCCACGTCAAGCGCGCGGATGGTGTAGACGCGCGCCACCGGGCGCCGGTCGTCGGTGGGCCAGACCGGTAAGCCATTGCCGCCCAGCACCGGCCACAGCGGATCGGGGACGTCCCTGGTCGGAAACAGCATGCGGATATGCATGCCGCCGAACTTGGCGAAGCGCGAGAGATTCTCGCCGGCCAGACGAATGCGGCGCATATTCGGAGTGAGGTCGCGAACATCGGTCACCACCATCTCGCGGAACTGGGCGAGGCTGGTTTCGCCTGAGAGATCGCCGGTCCAGACGATCTCGGGGTTTTCCTCCTTGGCGTAGACCTGTACGGCTGTGGCGAGCAGGTCCTTGATACGGGCGAGCCCGTCGCGGGCGGCAGCATTGGCCCGCATCACCAGCCGCTCCATGTCGAACGAGGCGCCGCCGAAGGCAAAGCGGAAATCGATGCGCTGTCCCTGATGCGAAGCATCGGCCTCGAAGCTCCGCAGCCTGTCGGAGATGCTGTCCATGTAGTCCGGCAGACGCCGCAGGTTGAGCCGTGCCTCGCAGGCCAGTTCACGCACCGATGCTTCGTTCATTGTCAGCCTCCGATCCTGCCGGTGAGGGCCACCTTGAAGGTGCGGCCCTTGCCCTGTTCTGTTGCCGCCGAGGTCGACCATGCGCTTTGCGGATCGGTGTAGGCGGTGTTGAAGATGTTATCGACGCCGAAATCGAGCTTGAGGTTGTCGTTGACGCGCCAGTTGGCGAAGACATTGACCAGATCGAAACCGTCATCGACGACCGGCACGGCGTTGGGATTGGTGCGGCTGGTGCGGGTGATCTTGCCGACGCTGAGATATTGCGCGCCGACGGTGAGCTGGTCCTCCAGCATGCGGAAGCCGATCGTGGCCGAGAAGCGGTCGAGCGGCGTGTTGTTCAACGCCTGGCCGGAATAGACGCCGCTGACGACCTTGGCGTCGATCAGCGCGCCGGAGAGGTTCACGAAACCCCAGCCATAATCATAAACCATCTCGGCCTCTACGCCCTTCAGGCGTGCGTCGCCGATGTTGATTGCCGTGCGCGGCAGCACGGTGAGGTCGACGTCGATGTAATCCTCGACGTCAGTGTGGAAAACGTTGACCTTGGCGCGCAGCCGATCACCCGCCGTCAGCACATCGTCATATTTCACGTTGACGCCGGCCTCCCAGTTCTTTGCCATCTCGGGCTGCAGCAGAAGATTGGGCCGATATGTATCACCGCCGCCATGCGCGCCGCCGCCACGGAAGACATCCTGCAGACCCGGCGCCCGGTAGCCTTCGGAATAGGTGCCATAGAGCTGGAAGCCATCGAATGGCGTGACGCCGACGGTGAGGCGCGGCGACCAACGATCGCCGGAGATCGAGGCTTCCTGCGGTGACGGGATGCGCGTCTCGCCATCGAGCTGGTAACCGTCATAGCGCATCGCCGCGATGACCTGCAGCCAATCCTCGTAATCGCCCTGCCACTGCAGGAAGCCGCCATAACCCTGCTGTTGGCCAGCGCCGAAATGCGCCGCTTCCGAGGAGGCCTCGAGATAGTAGTAGTCGAGTCCGTAGGTCAGCGTATGTGCTAGTCCCCAGACGTCGAACCGCGAGGAGTTCTTCACATTGAAACCTGTCGTGGCCACGTCGTAGAAGCGGAAATTGCCGATCGCCGAGGTCGGCCAGACCTGAGTCTGCTCGGCGCGGGTGCGGTTGTGATAGGCATTGGCGCTGAAGTCGATCAGCGCGTTGTCGTCGGGCTTCCAGGTGTAAGCGGCGGTGTAGGTCTGGTTGGTGGTGTCGGTGTCATAGCGGCTCAGGGTCGGCGAGGTCGAGCCGCTCGATCCGGTGATCTGGTCGTTGTAGCGCTGCCGGATGGCGCCGAGCTTCAGCTCATGGCCATCGGCCGGCCGCAACGTCGCCTTCAGATAGCCGCTGGTCACCCGCTCGCCGGTCCACGGCACGGTGTCGCCATTGCCATCGGTGTAGCTGTCGCGGTCGCGGTAGATGAGGTTGCCGATGATATCGGCATCGTCGCTGAAGCGGTAGGCACCGGTGGTGCTGGTGGTGAAGCCGTCGCCATTGTCCTCGTAGCCGAGCTTCTCGCTCAGCGCCCAGCGCTCATCCTTCTTGAGGAAATCGCCGGCATCCTTGGTCTCGAAGGAGACGACGCCGCCGATGCCGCCGGAACCATAGGCATTCGACACCGGACCGCGAATGACGGTGGCTTCCTTGATCAGGTCGGGTTCGACATAGAACGAGCCAGAGCCATGACCGACGCGCCAGTAGTCCTGGCGGGCGCCGTCGAGGGTGACGACGACGCGGCCATATTGCTCCAGGCCGCGGATGTTGATGGCGGTTGCGGGATCGTCGCCATTCATCGAGGCAGCGACGCCCGGTGTGGTGCGGAAGATGTCGGCGGCTGTGTCGGGCTGGATGCGGTCGAGTTCGTCCTGATCGACGGCGCTGATGGCGGCCATCGATTCGATCACCGCCGTTTTGATCATCGTTGCCGAGATGGTGATCACGTCGAGCATCGTCGCCGGCTGGTTCTGCGCGACACTGGCCGGCGCCAGGCGGCCGGTCTTGGCGGCGGTCTTTTTCTCCCGGTCCTGTTCCTGCGCGCTGGCAAGAGGCACGGCGCAGAGGCCGAGCACGAAGGCGAGCGCCGTGCTCGCCATCAATGTCGTGTTTGTTGTCGTTGTCATGCAGCCCCCAAGCAAAAGCAAAACTGCTGGCGGTGGCTGAGCGGCCTTGGCTGGCATTATTGAAAATCCCTCGACCAGTCAGGTCAGGGCACGGGTCACATATTAAAACATGATGACATAAGTCAACTTTAAATTTATAGCCGACCATCTTCGAGAAGCATCTGGCACGGGAACAGCGGCATGGTCGGCAGTTTAGGCGAAGGCAAGACGACCCACTGGTCGCAACCGGGCAGGATCGCGGCGGTGCTGCTTCTGGCACTGTCGGTGCTGGCGCCTTTCTGCGGCTTCAAGGCGCTGGCCGCCGAGATCGTTGTCGATGCGCTGGGGCGAACCGTCGTGCCGGGCGCGGCGACCCGGATCGTGACGCTCGGTTCCGACGTCACCGAGATCGTCCACGCGCTGGGCGCCGGCGGGCGAATCGTCGCTATAGATCGCGGCAGCAAATATCCGCCTGAAGTCGCGCAAAAACCCAATGTCGGCTACCGCCGCCAGCTTTCGGTCGAGGGGCTGGCCAGCCTGCGTCCCGACCTGATCCTGGCCGCAGAAGACAGCGGGCCTCCTGAAGCGGTCGAGGTGCTGAAGTCGCTGGCAATCCCGATCGTCTTGGTCCCGCAGGACAACAGCCCGCAAGGCATCGAGCACAAGATCACGTTGATCGCCGCCAGCCTTGGGCTCGAGGACAAGGGCAAGGCGGTTTCCGCCGAGGTGCTCACCGCCTTTCAGGCTGCCGCGGATCTGGCGTCGCAAATTCCGCCGGAGCGGCGCAAGAAGGTGGTGTTCTTCCATGGCCTGGTACGTCTGAGCGCTGCCGGCGCGGGTACTTCTGCCGACGCCATCATCCGCTATGCCGGCGGCCTCAACCCTATGGACATCGTACAGGGCTACAAGGCGGCGTCGGAGGAAAAACTGATCGAGATGGCGCCTGACGTCATCCTGATGATGGGCGACGGCAAGGGCGGGCCGTCGGCCGAGCTGGTGTTCGGCAACCGCGCGCTGGCGGCAACGCCGGCGGCAGCCAACAAGGCGCTGGTCGTGCTCGACGGCGCCTACATGATCGGCTTCAGCCCGCGCACATCGGATGCGATCCGCGACCTGGCGAAAGCGCTCTATCCGGAAGGGGAATGATGTCGCGAAAATCGCAAGACGGTTCGGCTGGGCAGTACAATTTCGTCGCCGAACCCCGTTGCGCTTCATAAATGCTGTCCGTCCGGATTTCTCCGGATCGGCTTCCGCCCGAACAAACTTGGCGGCTCGGCCTGAAACATTGGCACGATATTCTAAGCCGCGCGGTTGACCGTGAATGCGCTCTCCAGCCTATAATTATACTAAATTCATAGACTAACTGCAAACGCTCGGAGCGCTCGCATCTTGGCCTGTGAAAATGGTTGCACAAGGGAGCGCATCGATGCCGAAAACAGAGTCCAATCCGGTCGACCTCGGCACCAGGGCCGCCGACTTCCTGCTGCCCGACGCGCAAGGTGTGCTGCACCGCCTTGCCGATTTCGACGCCAAGCCGGCCTTGCTCGTCGCTTTCATCTCCAACCGCTGCCCGTTCGTCGTGCTGATCCGCGAGCAGCTTGCCGCTTTCGCCAGGGATTATGCGGGCAAGGGGCTGCAGGTGGTGGCGATCAACGCCAACGACCACGAGGCGCATCCGGAGGAGAGGCTCGCCCATATCGGCGAGGAGGCCGAAAAATTCGGCTATTCCTTCCCCTATCTCAAGGATGCGTCGCAGCAGACGGCGAAAGCCTATGGCGCGGCTTGCACGCCCGACTTCTTCCTGTTCGGCACTGACCGGCGGCTCGCCTATCACGGCCAGTTCGACGATGCGCGGCCGGGCAACGGCAAGCCGGTGACGGGTGCCGATCTGCGCGCGGCGGTCGATACGGTGCTGGAGGGCGGCAGGCCCACTGCCAGCCAGGCGCCGTCGATCGGCTGCAACATCAAGTGGAGCGCGGGCAACGAGCCGGTGTGGTCTTCCAGCGCGGCCCGCGCGGCCTAGCGCCTGCTTCGACTTTATTCGCCAGGTCTCCATGCCCAAGCCGCAAAAATCCGCTTCCGACAGCTTGCTGCTCCAGGCCGACGTGCTGGTGCTGGGCGGCGGTCCGTCGGCAGCTTGGGCAGCAGTCGCCGCGGCCGAGGCCGGCGCCAAGGTGGTGCTGGCCGACAAGGGCTATCTCGGCACCAGCGGCGCCACCGCGCCGTCCAACACCGGCACCTGGTGCGTGCCGCCGGGCGACAACAGGCATGCCGTGGTCGAGCGACGCTGGCAGCGCACCGGCGAACTCGCCGACCCGCGCTGGATGCTGCGCTGCGTTGACACCGCCTACCGCAACCTGCTCAGGCTTTCCGAATGGGGCTATCCCTTCCCGAGCGAGGATGACGGCCGGCTCTACATCGCCAATCTGCGCGGCCCGGACTACATGCGCTTCATGCGCCGCCGCGTGCTTTTGGCCGGCGTCACCGTCCTCGACCATCATCCCGCGCTCGAACTTTTGTCGGACGGCGATGCCATCGTCGGCGCCGCCGGTGTCGCCAGGCAGATCGGCCAGGATTGGCGCGTCGACGCCAACGCGGTGGTGCTGGCGACCGGTGGCTGCGCTTTCCGCGAGCGCATCCTCGGCGCGACCGGGCTGACCGGCGACGGCTATCTGATGGCGGCGGAGGCCGGCGCCAGCCTGTCGGGCATGGAGTTCACCGGCAAATACACGCTGGCGCCCTACGGCTCCTCGTTGAACAAGGGGCTGCCGTTCCGCTGGGCGTCGTTCCATCGCGAAGATGGCTCACCGATCGTCGGGCCGACCGGCGAGCCGTTGCGCAACGGCATCGGCGACCGCGAGGAGGAAGTGGCGCGCGCGCTGATCGACGGCCCGGTCTACGCGCGGCTCGATCAGGCCGAACCAGCGCTGCAGGGCTGGCTGCGCCAGGGCCAGCCGAATTGCTTCGTGCCCTATGACCGCGCCGGCATCGACCCTTTCAGCGAGCTGTTCCGCATCACCCTGCGCGCCGAAGGCACGGTGCGCGGCACGGGCGGCATAGACATCGTCTCCGACGATTGCGCCACCGGCGTACCCGGCCTCTATGTCGCCGGCGACGCGGCCAGCCGCGAGATCATGACCGGTGCGGTGTCGGGCGGCGGCGCCGTCAATTCGTCCTGGGCGCTGGCCAGCGGCTGGTGGGCGGGCAAGGGCGCTTCGACCCATGCCAAGCGCCGGACCGGCAAGGCATTCCGCACTGAGGTGCAGTCGCTTGGCCAGGCTGGATTACGTCCTGCATCATCGCCGCGCGTCGACATCTCGGCAGGCGAAGTCATCGAGGCGGTGCGCAGTGAGGTGACGCCGCTCGACAAGAATTTCTTCCGCACCGGCGAAGGCCTGGAGAAAAGCGGCGAGCGGCTGGAGAGTGTCTGGCGCGACGTGCGCGACCATCTGCAAGGCGACGGGCTGGATAGGGTCCGTACCCGAGAGGCAGCTTCGATCGCCGCCGCCGGGCGCTGGTCCGTGGCCGCAGCGCTGCACCGCACCGAGAGCCGCGGTATGCATCGCCGCACCGATTTGCCGGGCAAGAGCCCGGCCTTCGCGCACCGGCTGGTCATCACCGGTGTGGATGCGTTCCGCATCGCAGGCGCGCCTGAGCGGCTGGCGGAGCTGGCGTCATGATCGAGATCGTCTCGGCCACGCGCTGCGTCGAATGCGACATCTGCGTCAAGGTGTGCCCGGCCAACGTCTTCGACGCGACCGAGAGCGGCGTGCCGGTGATCGCCCGCCAGGAGGACTGCCAGACCTGCTTCCTGTGCGAGATCTACTGCCCGACCGACGCGCTCTATGTGGCCGAGTTCGCCGAAGGGCCGACCGGCATCACGGAAGCTCAGGCCGACGCCCGACAGCTGTTTGGCTCCTATGCCCGCGCGCTCGGCTGGAAGCGCGGCAAGGCCGGCGGTTCGGAATTCGACCCGACGCACCGCATCCGCGTGGCGCAGTGAACCGATCGGAGACAGATATGGACCGTATCGTCGTCAGCGACATCAGCAAGACCTTCCAGCTCAAGCCGGGGCAGTTCGTCACCGTCGATGGCGAGGCGACCGACCGCGTCATCGTGCTCGACGGCGTTGACCTCTCGATCCGCAAGGGCGAGTTCATCACGCTGGTCGGCCCCAGCGGCTCGGGCAAGTCGGTGC
>NZ_RZQE01000288.1:0-7780 GCF_004022955.1 Mesorhizobium sp. M7A.F.Ca.US.002.01.1.1
GCTGACCGACTGCATCGGCTGCGGCTGCATGTCGATCGACAAATGCCCGCTGCGCAACAAGGGTGACCGGCTGGCACGCGAGGGAACGGGGGCAAGGAGGCTGGTCGCTCTTCCTTCTCCCCGTTCACGGGGAGAAGGTGCCTGAACGCAGTGAAGGCAGATGAGGGGCGGCGCCAGCATTGAGAGGTTCGCGCCGCCCCTCAACCTGCCTGCCGGCACCCTCTCCCCGTAAACGGGGCGACGAAGTCCTAGTCGGCCGCAGGCAACCGCCTGATGGTGAACTCGATCAGGTCGCCCGGCCGCTCGAACCAGCTTTCGATCTCGGTCCAGTAGGCCTGCTTGGGAAAGCGCTCGAACCATTCCTTGGCCTTGAGCCGGGCATCGGAGCGTGGCAGCACGAAGGTCTCGCGCAGGAAACCGTCGCGCGGCATACGCACGCGCTCGGCACGGCTTTGGTCGAGCCTTTTCTTTAGGCCATCCAGCGGCGGTCTTGCCGGGGTGCGCACGAAACAACTCCTTGCACCGTAATGACACTTGACCCTGTCCCCTAAGAGATTAGGGATCGCGCCGGCAAAAGACGAGTCATTTGTGGGACTCGCCGCCCCAACCGGAGACGGCATTTGGAACGACCAGAAATACCGGCGGGCCTGCCCGCCGACATCGAACAGAAGAAGATGAAGGCGCGCCTCTGGTTCGAGGCGCTGCGCGAACGCATCTGCGCCACCTTCGAGCAGATCGAGCAGGATCTTGGCGGGCCGCTGGCCTCGTGGTCGCCCGGCCGCTTCGAAAAGACGCCATGGGAACGTGACGAGGGGCGCGGCGGCGGCGGCACCATGTCGATGATGCACGGTCGCGTCTTCGAAAAGGTCGGCGTCCACACATCGACCGTCCATGGCGAGTTCTCACCCGAATTCAGGAAGCAGATGCCCGGTGCCGAGGAAGACCCGCGCTTCTGGGCATCCGGCATTTCGCTGATCGCGCACCCATGGAATCCCAACGTTCCGGCCGTGCACATGAACACGCGCATGGTGGTCACATCCAGCCAATGGTTCGGCGGCGGTGCCGATCTGACACCGGTGCTCGATCGCCGCCGCACCCAGGACGACCCCGACACGGTCGCCTTCCACCGCGCCATGCAATTCGCTTGCGAGAAGAATGTCGCGGTGGCCGATTACCCAAAATTCAAGGCCTGGTGCGACGAGTACTTCTATCTGTCGCACCGCAACGAGCCGCGCGGCACCGGTGGCATCTTCTTCGACTGGCTGCATTCGGGTGAGGACAAGGGCGGCTGGAATGCCGATTTCAACTTCGTCCAGGATGTCGGCCGCGCTTTTCTCGTCGTCTACGGCCACCTTGTGCGCGCCAACTTCAACGAGAACTGGACCGATGGCGACCGTGACGAACAGCTCATCCGCCGCGGCCGCTACGTCGAATTCAATCTGCTTCACGATCGCGGCACCATATTCGGACTGAAGACCGGCGGCAATGTCGCCGCCATCCTCTCCAGCCTGCCGCCCGAGGTCCGCTGGCCGTAACAAAATGGTGAGCCCGACGTGAGCCGCATTGATGTCCCATTCGCTCGAAATGGGCATGGAATGTGGCACACGGTGCGGCGAAAAATTTCTTTTTCGTCTAATAGGCTCTTGAAAAGACTGGTCTATTTGTGGCGCGGGGTCGGGAAGCGCCGGCGGTTCGCCTGCGCGCAATTTCAGGAAAGTGCGAAACGGCTTTCCGACCGGAATTGCGTCAAGACAAAGCGAGCCGCGACCCGACGCGACCGGACGGCCCAAGACGACGCGGGACATCTTCGTCAAAAAGATACCCGCCTTTCCAGGAGTACTTCGCAATGCGCAAGATCATTGTTTCGGCGGCCGCCGCTGCCCTTCTCGCTTCCGGTTCGGTGGCGTTCGCCGCCGTCAAGCACACCACCGGGACGATCAAGACCTTTGACACGACGGCCATGAGCCTGGTCCTCGACGATGGATCGTCTTTTACGCTTCCCAAGACCTTCAAGGATCCTGGCCTGCAGGTCGGTGAAAAGGTCCGTGTCTCATGGGACATGAGCGGCAAGAAAAAGATTGCCGAGGCTGTCAAGATCGCCAAGTGAAGGCCTGCCCGCCAAAACGGGACGAGACGAGGGCGGAGCGATGCTGCTCCGCCCTTTTGCCGTTGACGGCAACCAATACCACCCCATCTGTGTTATGCTTCTCACCCGTTCGCGGTCCGCGGTTTCAACCCTGGAACCGGACATGGGCCAAAAAAGTGCCGGAGCCTCGACCAAGCTCCACGGAGAAAAGGAGAAATCTCATGAAGGAATTTCACTGCGGGTCGCTCGTGCCCGGCTGTGACTGGCACACACGTGCCGACGAGGAAGCCGAGGTCATGCGCCGTGCCGTCGAGCACATGCGCGAGACACATGGTGAGACGGTCATCCGCGAGACGATGATCGAGGCGATCCGTTCGCGCATCGAAAAGACCCGCGACGCGGCCTGATCTACCCGGCCTGCAAGGCTTCGGCGGCGCGCTTGAGGAGCGCGTCGCGATCAGGGGCAAACCCGGCTTCGACCCATTCCGCTTCGAGATTCCTGAGGATTTCGCCGAGTTTCGGGCCTGGAGTTGCGCCGAGCGCCGTCAGATCGGCACCTTTCAGCGGAAACAACGGCTTTTCCCATTTGGTGGCGAAGCCAAGCAGGCGCGAAAAGCCACCGGCTTCGAGCAGCGCCTCATTGTCCTCGACGGCGCGCATCCTGGCTGCCGCAAGCGACAGCCGCAGACGGTCGACAAACCCCTGCCGGTCGCCGCGATAGAGCCTTTTTGCCAGTTCGCCCTCGGTCGTCTTCGGCTCGACGGCGGTGGCGAGCGCCCAGTGGCGCAGGCGATCCGCTTCGGCGGTCGAGAGTTTGAGCCGCTCGGCGAGCGTCTTCATGCGAGCGGCATCGGGCGGCACGATCGCTTCCAGTCTGAGCAGCGGGTCGGGTGCCCAGCCCAGATCCTTGCCGGCCTTGGCCAACCCATGGATGGCATCGATACCCCATTTCTCGCTTTCCGGCAGCGCCGCGGTCAAGACACCTGCCTGCCGCATCCAAAGCAGCGCCCGTGACGGATCGGGCGCCGACAAAAGTTTCTTCAGTTCCGACCAGATGCGCTCGGACGAAAGCTGGGCCAGCCCTTCCTTCAGACGGGCGCAGGCTTTCAGCCCCTCGGCGTCGGGCCGTCCGTCGCCGTACCAGGCGAAGAAGCGGAAGAAGCGCAGGATGCGCAGGTAGTCTTCGCGAATGCGCGCTTCCGGGTCGCCGATGAATCGCAGCCGGCGCGCCTCGATGTCGGCAATGCCGCCGACCAGGTCGACCACCTTGCCATCGGCCTCGGCATAGAGCGCGTTGATGGTGAAGTCGCGCCGCTCGGCATCGAGCTTCCAGTCGCGCCCGAACGACACTTTCGCGCGCCGCCCGTCGGTTTCGATATCGGCGCGCAAGGTGGTGATTTCATAGGGCTTTCCGCCGGCAACCACGGTGATCGTCCCATGCTCGATGCCGGTTGGCACCGCCTTGAACCCTTCCGCTTCGGCGCGGCGGAGGGTTTGCTGCGGCAAGCAGGTGGTGGCGATGTCGATGTCGGCGACCGGCTGGTCCATCAGCGTGTTGCGCACCGCGCCGCCGGCGACTCGCGCCTCTTCACCGCCTTCGGCCAATGCGAACAGCAGGCGCTGTAGATGCTTGTCGGTGAGCCAATCGGCCCTGCCCGCGATCGAGACACTCACGCATAGAGCCTTTCATAGAGAGTACGAATGATGCCGGCGGTGACGCCCCAGATGCGCCGGTCGCCGTAAGGCATGTCGTAGAAGAACCATTCGAGATCGTTCCACATACGGCTGTCGCGCTTGTGGTTGGCCGGGTCCATCAGGAAGCGCAGCGGCACTTCGAAAGCGGCATCGACCTCGTCTGCGTTGAGCGTCAGTTGGAAACCGGGCCGCACGATGCCAAGCACCGGGGCGATGCGGTAGCCGCTGCCGGCGACATAGTCGGGCATGCGGCCGATGATCTCGATGCCATCTCGGCCAAGCCCGATCTCCTCGAAGGTCTCGCGCAGCGCCGCCGCCTCAGGGCTCGGATCGGTCGGATCGATAGTGCCGCCGGGAAAGGCCACCTGCCCCGAATGGCTGCGCAGCTTTTCGGCCCGTTTGGTCAGAAGAACCGTCGCATCGCCCTCATGATCGACCACCGGGATCAGCACCGCGGCATTGCGCAGCGCCTTGCCCTGGTTGAGGCGCGGATGGCCGGGGTTGAAGCGATGGTCGCCATAGTCGTCGTCGCCTGCATGTGCATCGGGCTGCACGGCAAAGCGCGCGCGAAAATCCGCGGATGAAAACGGCGCCGGCGTCACCTGGTCCATCACGCGCTCAGCCGCTTCAACTGGTCCGCCGGCATGATCGGGAACACGGCGCCCTTGGAGCGCACCGCGAACATCGTCTCGCCGCCGATTTCGATCTCCTCGCCATGCCCGACCAGTTCATACATCACCGGCCGCGCCACCAGCGCCTCCAGACGGCCACGCACCAGCACATAGGGCTTCAACCCGCCGGTCTCGTTCTCATCGACAAACCGCAGCGGCCGTTCCGGCCCGGCTTCGACGACGTCGCCGACATTGGTGCGGAAGGTGATTGTCTGCGCCTCGCCGCTGCCCGAAACGTCCATTTCGACGGCGATGAACGGCGCATCGGCGACGCGGATGCCGACCTTTTCTACCGGTGTCACCAGATAGGTCCTGCCATCGGCGTCCTTGCGCAGCACCGAGGAGAAAAGCTGCACCAGCGGCATGCGCCCGATCGGCGTGCCCAGATAGAACCAGGTGCCGTCGGCCTTGATCTCCATGTCCAGATCGCCGCAGAAGTCGGGATTCCAGCGTTCGACAGGTGCCGCGCCCTTGCCGGCACGGGCGGCGCGCGAGATCAGCGCCTCGAGACCACGCGCCTCGGTGGCATCAGTCAGGCTTTCTTCACGATGTCCCAAGGGTCCCGTCATGGTCACGAAATAGTCACTGTTGTTCCGCTTGTCAGCCTAAGTCTGTGATTTAAGTTTCGATGTAGGCGCCACGCGAGGCCGAATCGCGGCAACTTATGGTATGGTGCAGCCGTTGTTCCAGCCATGGTATTCCAACCACAAGGATCGATGCGGCATGAGCGTGATGGTCAAGGAAAGCCCGATCAGCGAAAAGGACATGATCGCCGAGGCCGAGAAGGCGCTTGCCGACATCTCCCGGATCCGCGACGGGGTCGGCCGGGTCATCTTCGGACAGGAAAGCGTCGTCGAGCGCACGCTGGTGGCGCTGCTGGCCGGTGGCCATGCGCTTTTGGTCGGCGTGCCGGGTCTCGCCAAAACCAAGCTGGTCGAAACACTTGGCATCGTGCTCGGCCTCGATTCGCGTCGCATCCAGTTCACGCCGGATCTGATGCCGTCCGATATCCTCGGCTCCGAAGTGATGGAGCAGGACGAGACCGGAAAACGCTCCTTCCGCTTCATCTCCGGGCCGATCTTCGCCCAGCTGCTGATGGCCGACGAGATCAACCGCGCGTCGCCGCGCACTCAGTCGGCGCTGCTGCAGGCCATGCAGGAATACCACGTCACCATTGCCGGCGCCCGCCATGACCTGCCGGCGCCCTTCCACGTGCTGGCAACCCAGAACCCGCTGGAGCAGGAGGGCACCTATCCGCTGCCCGAGGCACAGCTTGACCGCTTCCTGATGCAGGTGGACATCCTCTATCCCGAAATCGAGGCGGAGCGCCGCATCCTTCTGGAAACCACCGGCATCGAGGACGCGAAAGCGCAAAACGTGCTGCAGCCGGTGCGGCTGAAGGAGATCCAGACGCTGATCCGCCGCATGCCGGTGCCTGAAAGCGTCGTCGAGGCGATCCTGACGCTGGTGCGCTCGGCGCGTCCCGGCCAAGGCAATGCCGAGACCGATAAGAACGTCGCCTGGGGTCCCGGCCCGCGCGCCAGCCAGGCGCTGATGCTGTGCACAAGGGCGCGCGCGCTTTACGACGGACGGCTGGCGCCCTCGGTCGACGACGTCCGTGCGCTGGCCGAGCCGGTGCTGCAGCATCGCATGGCGCTGACCTTCGCCGCCCGCGCCGAAGGCACCAGCGTGCGTGACGTGGTGGCGAAACTCGTGAAAGGGATTTGATGCCGCGCATCGGCGAGGTCCAGGCTCCGGCAGCGACGCGCGACGCGCTCGCCCGTGGCCGGTTGCGGGCCTCGCTTGTGCCAGACCTGCTGGTCGAGGCGCGCCGTATCGTCAACACCGTGATCGCCGGCTGGCACGGCCGCCGCAAGCGCGGCATCGGCGAGAATTTCTGGCAGTTCCGGCCCTATGTCGAGGGCGATTCCTCGCGCATCGACTGGCGCCGCTCGGCCCGCGACGACCACACCTATGTGCGCGACCGCGAATGGGAAGCCGCCCATACCGTCTGGCTGTGGGCCGACCCCTCGCCGTCGATGCTCTACAAATCGACAGGCGCCAGCGTTTCCAAGCAATCGCGCGCGCTGGTGCTGGCGCTGGCCATGGCCGAGCTGTTGTCGCGCAGCGGCGAACGCATCGCCTGGCCGGGCCTCACCGACCCGTTCACCGCCCGCAACGGCGCCGAACGAATTGCCGCCCAGTTGATGCATGCCGGCGAGCTGCCGGCAAAACCCGACCTGTCCGACATCAGGCGCTTCTGCGACATCGTCATCGTCAGCGACTTCCTCGATCCCGTCGAGGAGACGATGGCCTGGCTCGACGTGCTGGCCCGCCACGGCGTGCGCGCCCACCTGATCGAGGTCGCCGACCCGGCCGAGGAGACCTTCCCCTATGCCGGCCGCACCGAATTCACCGATCCCGAGACCGGCGACAAGCTGACCGCCGGCCGCGCCGAAATGCTGGGTGATGAGTATCGCCTGCTCTACACCGCCCGCCGCCACGAACTGGCCGCCTGGTGCAAGCGGCTTGGCTGGAGCTTTACCGTCAACCACACCGATCGGCTCGCCTCCGACGCGCTGGTGCGACTGCACATGGCGATGACCACTGATGGCCCCTCGGTCAGGCCGACCGCTGGCGGTCGTGCAGGCATCGCTGGTGGCGATCGGCCAGGAAAGGCTGTCGCATGAGTTGGCTGCCGCTCTCCTTTGGCGCCCCCATGGTGCTGTGGGGCCTGCTGGCACTGCCGGTGATCTGGTGGCTGCTCAGGCTGACGCCGCCCAAGCCGCAGACCGAGATCTTCCCGCCGCTGAAGATCCTGGCGCGCGTACTGAAGCGCGAGGAGACGCCGCAGCAGAGTCCGTGGTGGCTGACGCTGCTCAGGCTCTTGATGGCGGCCCTCATCGTCGCGGCATTGGCCGACCCGGTCTTCAATCCGCGTGAAAAGCTGCCGGCCGAAGGAGCCGCCCTTGCCCTGGTCATCGACAATGACTGGGCAAGTGCCGCCGACTGGGGCAAACGCGTCGCCACCGCCGAGCGGCTGATCAACGACGCCGGCTCCAACGGCGTGCCGGTCGTCATCGCCTTCACCGCCGAAAAAGCCAATGCCGAGATCGGCCCGTTCGATGCCGCCACCGCCCTTGACCGGCTGCGCGCCGCCAAGCCGCGGCCGATCCCGACCGACCGGCCCGCCGTCTATGCCCGCGTCGCCGGCGTGCTGGAGACCTTGCCCGGGGCCAGTGTCGCCGTGCTTGCCGACGGCCTGGCGGCAAAAGGCGATGAAGCCGCCTTCAACACGCTTTTGTCGAAAAATGCCGCCCGTGTCGTC
>NZ_RZQE01000289.1:0-7761 GCF_004022955.1 Mesorhizobium sp. M7A.F.Ca.US.002.01.1.1
CCGATGAGGAGGCAGCTGCTTTCACCCCAATGACGCGGTGGCATGACCCGGAGACGGCAGCGACCATTCTCGTCGGAGATCAGGAAACGTCACCTTTTCACCAGCAGGCCGCCGACTTCGGAAAGCGCTTGCGCGCGCAGGGGCACCCTGTCAGCGATCTCCGCCTGAATGACCGAAACCACATGAACAGCGTGCGTGATCTGGGCATCAGCGGCACGCAAGCTGGCGATTGCCTGATGGCGATGATCGATGGAAACGGCCTCTAGGACGGAAACCCAGGGAGAGCAGGGCCCGCTTGTGCCTTACTTGACGCTCCCGTCACTCAGGAAAGTACCGTCACGGGGATCGCGGCACGCTGCCGGCATCGGGCTGAGCTTTGCGACAGGTGAAATCCGGCAGAGCACACAACCGACGATTCCTCATCCTCTTTTTCCACACTGACGAACTGCACAGCGCATCAGAAAATCGAAATTGCCCCTGCCGCCCTGAGCCGCGATGGTCTTCACGCAAGCAGCCGGCTTAGGGCTGTGGAGGAACGTCGTCGCGGCAAAGCCCCTGGGGCAAGGCCGCTTTGGCACGCCGCTGGTTCAAACCGGCAGCGAGGGAGGAACTGACTTGGCTGGTTCGGGCAAATCCGACACCGCGCGCTTGGGCATCAAAATGTCCCAGGAACTCGTCGTCGGCGCGATCTCGGCCGTCCTCTTCCTGGTGTTCTCGGCGACGCTCAACAATTTCCTGAGCCAGGGCAACATCCTTGCCATTCTCAAGAATGTCTCGATCCTCGGCACGCTGGCCGTCGGCATGGGGCTCATCGTCGTTGGGCGCGGCATCGACCTGACCATGGTGGCGGTGATGGTCGTCGGCGTCGCGTTCAGCATTTGGATCTCCACCTGGGGCGTCGACTTCACGCTGGCCGTCGTCTTCGGGGCCATCCTGGTCGCGGCCATCGGCCTGTTCACCGGCGTCATGGTGGCGGTGGCCGAAATTCCGCCGATCTTCGCCACCCTTGCCATCGCGTCCTCGGTCTACGGCTCTGGCCGCATCGTCTTTGCGTCCGACGTGCTCTATGCCCCCTCCGATATCGGCTGGCTGAAATTCGTCGGCAACGGAACCATCCTCGGCATCCCGATGTCGGTGATCATCTTCGCGGCGGTGGCCGCGCTCATGGGCTTTTTCCTGAGGAAGACCCGCTTCGGCCGGCTGGTCTATGCTACTGGCGACAACCCGAACGCGGCCCGCACGACCGGGCTGCCGACGCGCCCGATCATCGTGACGCAATATGTCATCAGCGCCCTCATTGCCTATATCGCCGGCATCATCATGCTGGGGCTGGTCACCGGCATCGACACGCGCCTCTACAATTCCAGCCTGATCTACGACGTGCTGCTGGTCGTCGTGCTGGGCGGCATCGGCCTCTCCGGTGGCCAGGGCGGCGTACGCAACGTCATCGTCGGCACCATCCTGGTCGGCATCCTGACCAACGGCATGACGATCCTGAACTTCAGCTACACCAGCCAGAACCTGATCAAGAGCGTGATCCTGCTGGGCGCGCTGGCGATCGACGCCATCATCAATCCGCGCGACGAGCAGACCTCGCAAAGCGGCGACATCTGAACAAGAACCGAGACATAAATCTGGGAGGATACCATGAAGTTGTTCAAGAACTGCCTGCTCGCGGGCATGACAGCGCTCGCGCTGCTGGGCGCGGCGAAAATCGCCACGGCGCAGGAAACCGATCAGGTCGGCCGCTCCACCTATCTCGAGGCGCTCAAGGGCAAGAAGGTCATCTTCGTGCCAATCTCGCAGGGCATGGACCTCAACCAGGCATGGGTGGTGGTGTGGCAACGTCACGCGGCACGCTACGGCTTCAGCCTCGAAGTGCGCGATCCCTCCGGCGACACCAATGCCGGCATTCGCGCCATGCAGGGCGCCATCGCCGAGAAGCCGGACCTGATCATCGTGCAGAACCCCGACGTCCAGACCTACGCACGCCTGTTGAAACAGGCGCAGGCGGCCGGCATCAAGGTGCTGCAAGTCAACATGCAGTCGGCCACCCAGACGGACAGTTATGTCGGCAACGACTGGATCGAAATGGGCCGTCTCGAAATGGGCGAACTGGCCAAGCACTGCACCGGGCCCAATGCCGTCTCGCACAAGGTGGTCTGGCTCGCCGGCGTCCAGACGGGTGCCGCCAACATCTACATGCGCACCGGCATCGACGAGGTGCTGAAGGCCAATCCCGAGCTGCAGCTCGTCTCCGACCAGCCGGCCGATTACATGAGCGAAAAGGCCCGCCAGATCACCGAGACGGTCCTCCAGCAGCATCCGGACCTGTGCGGCATCATGGGCATCTGGGATAATGCCGAGGTCGGCGCCGGTGCCGCCGTCGTGGCCGCCGGCAAGCAGGACCAGGTGACGATCGTCACCAATGGCGCGGGCAGCGCCACGGGCTGCGAGAGCATCAAGAACGGGCTGCTCGACGTGATCTTCAACTTTAATGCCCCGATCCAGGCCGAGATCGCAGCACAACAGATTTCCGAGCTGCTGCAGCAGCCCGGCCGGCAGGCGGGTAGCGAGAAGACCATCTTCTTCGGCCCGATCACCCGCGTCGACAAGGCCAATGCGACCGGCAGGAATTGCTGGAAGCTGGACGAGCTCAAGTAACGGACTTCCTTGATGAGCATGGCTGAAAGCCTTGTGCGCTGGCGCTACCGCCTGCTCCCCGACCACGTGGTCGGGGAGATCCTGACCAAGAAGTGGATCGACAGCGTCATCCCCTTCATGGCGCTGGTCATTTTGTGCGCGATCTTCGGCTCGATCGTGCCGGGCTTCTTCGATCTGGCGACGCTGACCAATCTCAGCGGTCAGACCGCCGAGCTTGGCCTTGTGGTGCTCGGCATGACCATCGTCATGGTGTCAGGCGGCATCGATCTGTCTGTCGGGTCGACCTTCGCGCTCGCCGTGCTGGTCACGCTCTATGGGATGAATGTCGAGCAGTGGAGCTTTGGTACCGGCCTTCTGGCGTGCCTGGGCCTCGGCGTCGTCTGCGGCGCCATCAACGGCTTCCTGGTTGGCTTCCTGCGCATGCGGGCGTTTCTCACCACGCTGGTGACGCTCATCATCTACCGCTCGACCTTCGACATCGTCTTTCCCCAGGTCTCGACCCGGATCGTCACCAGCGGTCCGGACTCGCCAGCCTATGATTTTCTTGGTTTCGGTACGATCTGGGGCGTGCCGACGTCCTTTGTGGTCTTCGTCGTCATCGCGCTGATCATCCATCTCGTGCTGTCGCGCGCCCGCTATGGCTGGCGGCTGTTCGCGGTCGGCGGCGCGCGCCGCTCTGCCTACAATGCCGGCATCAATGTGCGCTTCATCTTGTTCAGCGCCTATGTCTTGTGCTCGGTACTGGTGGCGCTCTCCGGCTTCTTCTTCTCGGCCCGCATCGGCAGTGCCGCTTCCGACATCGGCACCGGTCTCGAACTGCAGGTGTTGACCGCGACCGTGCTCGGCGGCATCTCGCTAGGCGGCGGGCGCGGCTCGGTCGCCAAGGCGCTGATGGGCACCGTCTTCGTGCTTGTCCTGTCGAACAGTCTGCTTGCGCTGGCCGTGCCCGGCCCGGTCAATTTCCTGATCCTCGGCATCGTGCTGCTTTTGTCGGTGCTTCTCGACGTTCGCTGGGTGAAGAACCGCCACAAGATCCTGCGCAGCGTCTACATCTCGCCAACCTTCGCCAAGATGCCGCAGGCGATCTCGACCGCGCCCGGCGCGCCAATGGCGGTGAATGACCGGTTGAAGGACGTCGGCGTCATCGGCCTCGGCGTTCTCGATGGCGCGGAGGATGTGATCTTCGACCGGCAGGACCGTCTCTACACCGGCAGCCGCCAGGGCGAGATCCTGCGCTTCCAGCCGCCCCATTACACCGATAGCGAAGTGTTCGCACATATTGGCGGCTCGCCGCTCGGCATGGCTTTCGACCGCGACGACAACCTCGTCATCTGCGTCGCCGGCATGGGCCTCTATCAGGTCTCGCCGGCCGGCGACGTAAAGCTGCTGACCGCCGAAACCAACCGCTCACTGACCTCGGTGGTCGACGACTCGACCATGAAGCTCGCCGACGACTGCGACATCCTGCCGGACGGCCGTATCGTCTTCTCGGAAGCGACAGTGCGCTTCGAAATGCATGACTGGTATGCCGACGCGCTGGAAAGCCGCGGCAACGGACGCATCATCGTCCATGATCCCAAATCCGGTTCGACACGCACACTGCTGTCGAACCTCGTCTTCCCCAACGGCATCTGCACGGCCTTCGACGGCCAGTCGGTGCTGTTCGCCGAAAGCTGGGCCTGCCGCATCAGCCGCTATTATTTCGATGGCCCGAAGAAGGGCCAAGTCGAGCGCGTCATCGAGGGCTTGCCCGGCTATCCCGACAACATCAACCGCGCCTCCGACGGTACCTACTGGCTGGCCCTGATGGGCATGCGCACGCCGGCCTTGGATCTCTCGCTTGAAATGCCGAGCTTCCGCCGTCGCATGGCGCGGCGCGTATCGGAAGACGCGTGGCTGATGCCCAATCTCAACACCGGCTGCGTGCTGCGCTTCGACGAGAACGGCCAGATCCTCGAAAGCCTGTGGGACCAGGCCGGCGAGAAGCATCCGATGATCACCTCGATGCGCGAGCACAAGGGCATCCTCTATCTCTGCGGCATCTTCAACAACCGCATGGGCACCTTGCCCTTGAAAGGCGTCGATCCCGACTGGTTCAGCTCGGATTCCTACTGGGGCAGAAAGCCATGAGCGGTTTGAGCCAGCTTCTTGACCGCTTTCTCGGCCGTGGCGAGTGGGCAGTGACCGTGCCGACGCTCGACGGGCCGTTGCTGCCCAACCAAGGACTGGAGGAAGCCGAGCCGTTCGCCGGCCTCGCCGAGGCCGACAATCTCGTACGCACCGAAAAGGGCATTCTGGCAAGCAGCGCCAACCGGCTGATGCGCTTTAGCGCCGACGGCCATGCCGAAACCTTGCAGGAATTTCCGGGCGAGATCACCGCACTCGCCCATGCCCGCGGCATGACCGCGATGGCCATCGACGGCAAGGGCGTCGTCGTCCACGGCGGCCTGCATGACGGGCGCGAGGCGACGGGTGAGGAGGCTCGGCGCCTCTCCTGCATCACCGCTCTCACCTTCCTCGACAGCAACACCTTGCTGGTGGCCAACGGTTCGGCCTCAGTGCCGGCGAGCGGTTGGCGTCGCGACCTGATGCAGAAGAGCGTGTCCGGTTCGGTCTGGCGGCTCGATCTAAAAAACGGCCGGCTGGAGCTTGTCAGGGACGGCTTGGCCTGGCCGGCCGGCATCGCCACCACCGGCTCCAACCGCATCTACGTTTCGGAGGCCTGGCGCCACCGCGTGCTGGCGATCGACCTTGCCACCACGGCGACGCTGCCCGTGCTGGAGCATCTGCCGGCCTACCCCGCCCGCATCGCCCCGGCCTTCAACGCCGGCTATTGGCTGACCTTCTATTCCGTGCGCAACCAACTGGTGGAGTTCATCCTGCGCGAGGAGACCTACCGCACCCGCATGCTGGCGGAAGTCCCGGAGGCCTACTGGATGGCGCCGTCGCTCGGCTCATGGCGCGACTATCGCGAGCCCATGCAAGGCAGCCAGTTGAAGCAGATGAACGTGCTGAAGCCATACGCGGTGACAAGGTCCTACGGGCTGGTGGTTCTTTGCGACCAGAACATGAAGCCGCTGTCGAGTTTCCATTCGCGCGCAGACGGCAAGGTGCACGGGACGCTGAGCGCCTGCGAGCTGGGCGATGATCTGCTGGTCGCCTCGCGCGGCGGATCGAGGATCGTACGCGTGGCGAGCGCCGCCAGCGGCAAGCGAGGCTAAGCGATGTCGGACGCCAACATCATTGAACTCAGGGATGCCGCCAAGGCATTCGCGCGCATTCCGGCCTTCAAGAATGTCAATTTCGACCTGCGCAAAGGCGAAATCCACGCGCTGCTCGGGGAAAACGGCGCCGGCAAGTCGACGCTGACCAAGGTCATGGCCGGTGTCTTCAAGCTGACCGAGGGCAAGATGACCTTCGACGGCAAGGATGTGTCCTTCGCCACGCCCGCCGAAGCGCTGCGCGCCGGCATCGCCATGGTGTTCCAGGAAACCAACCTGGTGCCGGCCATGACGGTAGCGCAGAATCTCTATCTCGGCGAAGAGAAGATGTTCAACCGGTTGCGCGGCCTCTACATTCAGGCGCGGCAGTTCCTCGCCGGCATGGGCTTCCAGGTCGACCCGTCCGCGCAGGTCAGCACGCTGGGCGCGGCGCACAAGCAGATGGTGGAGATCGCGCGCGCCGTCCACCACAAGGCTCGCGTCATCATCTTCGACGAGCCGACCGCGACGCTGACGCCTGAAGAGAAGAGCCACTTCTTCAAACTTTTGCAGCGGCTGGTGAAGGAGGGCATCGCCGTCATCTTCATCACCCATGCGCTGGAAGAGGCGCTTGCCGTCGCCAACCGCATCACGGTCATGCGCGATGGCGAGATCGTCGCGTCCGGCGAGGCCAAGGGCTTCACCCGCGCCTCGATCGTGCAGGCCATGGTCGGCCGCACGCTCACCGAAACGCTGCATGGCGAGGTCAAGCGCACGGCGCGCCCCTACGGCGACAAGGTGCTTTCGGTCGAGAATCTGTCCTGCGCCGGCCTGGTGCGCAACTCTTCCTTCTCGGTGTTTTCAGGCCAGGTCACCGGCATGTTCGGCCTTGTCGGCGCCGGCCGCACCGAAATGGCCAAGGTCGTCGCCGGACTGTTGAAGCGCAACATCTTCCACGGCGGCGAGATCCGCCTGCTCGGCAAGTCGGTGCGCTATCGGGTGCCCAGGCCTGCGGTGCGCGACGGCATCGTCTATGTCACCGAGGATCGCAAGGTCGACGGTTTCTTCGAAACCATGACCGCGGGCGAGAACCTGCAAATGGGTGAACTGACCGAGGGCGCCAATCCCGTCTCCATGGTGTCGCTGGCGCGAGCCAGGCAACTTGCCCGCGAATGGGGCGAACGTCTGAGCCTGCGGCAGACCAGCGACCGAGCCCGGATGATCGAGCTCTCCGGCGGTAACCAGCAAAAGGTCGTGATCGCCAAATCGCTGATTCAGAAGCCGAGGCTGGTGATCTTCGACGAGCCGACACGCGGGGTCGACGTCGGCGCCATCGTCGAGATCCACCAGCTCATCAGCGATCTCGCCGAGCAAGGCATGGCCGTCGTTGTCATCTCGTCCTACCTGCCTGAAATTCTCGCCGTTTCGGATCGCATTCTGGTGGTCAAGCGCGGCCGCGTGGTCGAGGAGATGATGCTTTCGGAGGCCACCGAGGAACGCGTCATGTTCGCCGCGGTTCATTGAGCGGCTCGACAAGAGAGACACTTTTGCCGGCCAAGCCAGGACCAATGTCTGGCCTGCCCTATTGCCTTGCAATCGGTTCCGCGTCTGAATAGGTCAGGGGTCAGATCACCCTGCCCGAGCGGATATGCCCAGCGTCAACCTCAAACTTCTGCAGACGTTCCTGCTTGCCGCCGAAAACGGCAGCTTCCGACGTGCTGCCGAGGAGAGCAACCGTTCGCCATCGGCGGTCTCGATGCAGATTCGCGACCTTGAGGAGCAGATCGGCATCTCGCTGTTCATCCGCACCGCACAGCGTGCCAGCCTGACGCCGGAAGGCCAGATCCTGTTCGAGGAGATCGCCAACGTGATGTCACAGGTGCAGACCAGCCTCGAC
>NZ_RZQE01000028.1:0-27956 GCF_004022955.1 Mesorhizobium sp. M7A.F.Ca.US.002.01.1.1
TTACTCGCGTCTCCCCGCCGGCCGACAGCGATGCCTGTTGCACTGGACAGCAACCAGACGGTCTCAACCGGCCGCCTGATGCCTTCGTGCGTGCGCTCGCGAACAGATTCCGGAAAACATCTCAACTGGTACGCGCGTCCGGCTAGCGGAGGCCAAAAAAGCTCAAGATCGCTATCACGATGACCACAGCTCCAACGAGCCAAATGATATTGTTCATGATCTCTCTCCTGTTGCCTGGGGGAAGCCCGCGCCTCTGGCGGAGAACGCGGGCCGACCAGTCTTTGCCGACTGATCCGCAGCAGACACCAAATCGTGATCCCGGCTGCGAGAAATAAAACCATCAGGCACGTCTAATGTTCCGTCGTTGACCAGATCCGGCGGTGACAGTGAACGTTCGGGCCGATGCCGGACCACCGGAACCAAAGCGATCAGGGGCAGTTAATCCAATGAAGGGCTAATTAAGAAAACGGAGAAATTGCAATGAAAACAATGATCATGTGCGCGTTGGCGCTTTCCATTGGACTGCCCGTCGTGGCTTCGGCAGCCGAAGCCGATGTGGTTGTTAGAACCCATCATCGACATCACGGCAGCGTCAAGATCATCAACGAAGACGGTCAGCGCTTACACCACCGCCGCCATGGTACTGTGGCGTTCTACGACCATGGGCGCCGGCATCATCACCGCGATACCGTTGTCGTGACAGGTTCCGTCTCCACCCATCGCCACCACCATCGGCACCATCCCGTGGTGATCGAGAACGACGGGTACTGACCACAGATCTCCGGCCCGATTCTTGAAGGAATCGGGCCACGAGAGGCCCTTTGATCATGCTTTTGGCAGCACCGTCGGCAAGACAATTGCCCCTAGCCAGACTTAGGTCTGACCCCTGCCCGACCGAAGTCCAGGTTGGAAACGCATGCGCTTGCCCCAAATTCGGGGTGGCGGGCAAAAATGATCGATGAAACCAAGAGCAGCAGCATGTCGAACCGTGAGACCAAACGATCCGATGCCCTGAGCACGCGAGTAACAGAGATCAAGGCCAGGATGCAGCAAGCCCAGATTACCGAAGACGAGATGAAGACCTTCCAGAAGGTCGCGGCCATCATGGAGGGCGGCGAGGGCCGAATCGAGGTTGACGACCTGATTGCCGCGTCATTCCTCACCGACACGCTGCTGAACAGCCCGAAGCGTTAAGCGACCATGCCGACGATTAGCAGACTTTTTGATTCCCACGCCGATGCGACGCGGGTCGCTAGCAACCTGGTGGCGGCCGGAATTCCTCGCGTACAGATCGCGATCATCGGGCCTTACAATGACGGGGCAGGATCTGTTTGGGTTTCCGCTTTGGGATCGGTACTGGGCGCTGCTGCCGGCGGGTTGGCATGTCTGAGCGCCGTTGCGGCAGTTGGCATCAATCCTGTTGCTGCGAGCGTATTGCCAACAGCGGTGGCTGGCGCGGTCTGTGGCGGCGTTGCCGGCGGTCTGTTTGGAACATTCGCCCTGCGCGCCATGAAGGCGGATGATCAGGACGTGGCCGAGGGCGTCGTCCTGGTGACGGCGCATGTCGATGAAAATGACGCCGAGATCGCTCAGACAGTGCTCGGCGGTCCCTCGTCGACGTTGGTGGCCGAAGCAGCTTAGGAAAGCCGCCTCGACGTCGCCGGAACCGGCACTCTCCGTTTGCCAGCGATTGAACTCCACACCCGGCAAATAGCAATTCAGACTGGGGATGTTCCTGCTGTCGACCGCATGGCCGAGCCCTGTGGCAGGTTCCTTCGCGGCCGCATATTTTGACGAAAAGGCCCGTCGGCTCTAGGGTCGATTAACCTGATGGAATGAGTGAAACGGCGGGCCGAGTGCGACATGAATTTGAATTCAACCACAGCCCCGCCCTTGATTCTTGTGATGACGCTGGTTCTCGTCGCTGGCTGTTCATCGCTCGGCAGAACCGTCGATCCAGCGAAATACGATTCAATGACGTGCACCGACCTCAACAGTGCGATGGGAGACGTCGCCCGTGACATCTCGCAAACGGCAATCACGCGCGGCAAGGTCGCCAACACCAATGTTCCACGCTGGCTGCTCGGCGGCTCACGCGTGAAGACCGCGGTAGCCAACCGTGAAACAGCCAGGATCGACCGGCTTAAGCAGCAACAGGATGCCATTGCCGCCGTGCGAGCGCGCAAGTGCCCGAGGACCGCGAATTGAGCGGACAGCCAACGCCTCGGTGCAGAGCCCGGTTCAGGCGCTCAGGCGAAATCGCGTCACGTCGATCGCGGCGGCCATCAGCGTCTGTGTGTAGGCGTGCTGCGGATTGCTGAAGATCGCCTCGGTCGGCCCTTCCTCGACGATCTTGCCCTGTTTCATGACGATGATGTAGTCGGCCATGGCGCGCACGACCGACAGATCGTGGCTGATGAAGAGATAGGACAATTCGTGGTCCGCCTGCAGCTTGCGCAGCAGTTCGACGATCTGTTTCTGCACAGAGCGATCGAGCGCCGAAGTCGGCTCATCCAACACCACCAGCCTGGGCTTCAGGATCATGGCGCGGGCAATGGCGATGCGCTGCCGCTGACCGCCGGAGAATTCGTGCGGGTAGCGGTTGCGGGCGTTGGGGTCGAGGCCGACCTCGCGCAATGCCTCGACCGCGCGTTGATCACGCTGCTTGCCCGAAAGGTCAGGCTCATGCACCAGAAGTCCTTCGGTGATGACCTGGCCGACAGTCATGCGCGGCGACAACGAGCCGAACGGGTCCTGGAAGACGAGCTGCATCTGGCGCCGCAGCGGCCGCATCGCCTGCCTGTCGGCTTGGGAAATGTCGCGATCGCCGAAACGGATGAGCCCGTCACTCGGCAACAGCCGCAGCAAGGCGCGGCCAAGCGTCGACTTGCCCGAGCCGGATTCACCAACGATGCCGATGGTCTGGTTGCGCTGCAGCCGGATCGAGATGTGATCGACTGCACGCAGCATCAGCGGTTCGCCAGCAAGAAACCCGCCGCCGATCCTGAACGTCACTTCGACATTCCTGCCTTCGAGCAGCACTGGGGCGTTGGCGGGCGGCGGCGCCTTGCTGCCGGTCGGCTCGGCCGCCAGCAGCATTTTCGTGTAGGCATGCTGTGGGTTGACGAAGATGGCCTCCGCCTCCCCCTCCTCGACAACCTCGCCCTGGCGCATGACATAGACCCGATCGGCAAAGCGGCGGACGATGCCAAGATCGTGGGTGATGAAGACGATCGCCATGCCGAGCTTGCGCTGCAATTCGGCCAGAAGCATCAGGATCTGCGCCTGTATGGTCACATCGAGCGCCGTCGTCGGCTCGTCGGCGATCAATATGTCAGGGTCGTTGGCGAGCGCCATCGCGATCATCACACGCTGGCGCTGGCCACCCGACATTTCGTGCGGATAGGATTTCATCCGCCGCTCGGGATCGGGAATATGCACCAGCCGCAGCAGTTTGAGCGCCTCTTCACGCGCCTCGGCGACATTCAGACCCCGATGCCGGCGGATCGGTTCGATCAACTGGTTGCCGATCGAATAGAGCGGATCGAGCGAAGTCATCGGCTCCTGGAAGATCATGCTGATCTTGCGGCCACGGACCTTGTTGAGCTCGGATTTGCTGAGCGTTAGAAGATTGCGGCCACGATAGTCGACGCTGCCTGTCGCTTCGCCATTCGACGCCAGCAGGCTCATCGCCGCCATCATCGTCTGGCTTTTGCCGGAGCCGGATTCGCCGACCACGGCAACGGTCTCGCCCGATTTGACATGGATGTTTATGCCCTTGACCGCCTCGACGGCGCCGTCGAGCGTGCGGAAGCGGACACGCAAATCCTTGACGCTGAGGATCGTTTCGGAAGCAGCCATCTCAGCGGTCCCCCTCTTTATCGATCCGCATCTTAGCGATCCCCATCTTAGCGATCCCTCGGGTCGAGTGCGTCGCGCAGGCCGTCGCCGACGAAGTTCAGCGCAAACAGCGTCGAGACGAGGAAGAAGGCGGGGAACAGGAGCAGCCAGTTGGCGGTGCCGATGTTCTTGGCGCCGACCGAGATCAGAACGCCCCAGCTGGTCATCGGCTCCTGCACGCCGAGGCCGAGAAACGATAGGAAGCTTTCCAGGATGATCACCTGCGGCACCAGCAGCGTCATGTAGATGACCACCGGGCCGAGCAGGTTGGGGATGACGTGGCGCAGCAGGATGCCGCGCTGGCCGACGCCCATGGCTTCCGCCGCCTGGACATATTCCTGGCGGCGGATCGACAGTGCCTGGCCGCGCACGATGCGCGCCATGTCGAGCCACAGCACGGCGCCGACGGCCAGGAACATCAGCACGAAGTTGCGGCCGAAGAACACCACCAGCATGATGACGAAGAAGATGAAGGGCAAGGAATAGAGCACGTCGACGATGCGCATCATCACCTCGTCGACCTTGCCTCCGGCAAAACCGGCAGCGGCCCCGTAGACCACGCCGATGACCACCGCCACGACGCCCGCGAGCAGGCCGATGGCCAGCGATATACGCCCGGCCATCAGCGTGCGCGACAACAGGTCCCGTCCGGTGTTGTCGGTGCCGAACAGGAAATATTGCTGCTTGATCGAGGCGCTCATCGTCACTTCGAGACCGTCCGGCGACTTGCTCTCGATCTTGGTGTCGTCAAAGGCATCGGATCGGTCAAGATAGCGGATGTTGCGATCGTCGATCGGCCTGGTCGACTTGACGGTGACGAAGACCTGGTTGCCTTCCTGCCGCCATTCCTTGATGTCGACCCGCATGCGCTTGATCGCTTCGGTGAGCGCCGTCTCGATCATGTCGGCCTTCGGATAAGCTGACAGGCTTGGCGGCATGCGCACATAGTCGGCATAAATGGTGGTGTATTGATGCGGCACGAACCATGGCCCGAACACGCTGACGACCCCGATCAGGGCAAGGTAATACAGGCTGAACATGGCGGCGCGATTGGCCTTGAGCCGCGCCCAGGCATCCCCCCAGAGCGAACGGCCGATGACGGTGGGGGCGACTGTGGCCGCGATGTCAGTCATAGCGCACTCTCGGATCGACGACCGCGTACATGACGTCGACGAACAGGTTGAAGACAATGGTAAAGATGGCGATCACCACCACCGTTCCCATCACCAGCGTGTAGTCACGATTGAGCGCGGCATCGACGAAATAGCGGCCGACGCCTGGGATGGAGAAGATCGTCTCGACGATGACCGAGCCGGTCAGCAGTGCCGCCGCCGCCGGACCGGTGAAGGAGACGATCGGCAGGATGGCGCCGCGCAAAGCATGCTTGACCACCACCGACCAGTCGGACAGGCCCAGCGCGCGCGCCGTGCGGATGTGGTGGGACCGCAAGGATTCGATCATCGAGCCACGCATCAGCCGGGCGACGATGGCGATCTGCGGCAGGGCGAGCGTCAGCACCGGACCGACCTTGTTGATGAAAGCGCCATCGCCCCACCCACCGATCGGCAGCAGCCTCCAGGTCAGCCCGAACAGGAGTTGGATCACCGGCGCGATGACGAAGGTTGGGATGGTGCTGCCGGCCGTCGCCAGCGCGATCACCGTATAGTCGCCAAGCTTGTTCTGATTGAGCGCCGCAATGGTGCCGAGCACGGAACCGAGCAGCAGCGCCAGGACGAGCGCCGAGGCGCCGAGCTGAACCGAAATCGGCAGCCCCTTGGCGAACAGTTCGGTGACGGTGAAATCCGGCATGTTGTAGCTCGGGCCGAAATTGCCGCGCAACAGATTGCCGAGATAGTGGACGAATTGTAGCCAGAGCGGGTCGTTGAGGCCGAACTGGGCTTCGAGATTGGCCCTGATCTCGGGACTGAGCCCCCGCTCCTGGTTGAATGGACCGCCCGGCGCGACGCGCATCAGGAAAAACGCCATTGTCACGATGACGAACAGCGTTGGAATGGCGGTCAGAAGCCGCCGTAATACGTATCGCAGCATCGGTGCCCCGCTTGATCCAGAGCCGCGCGCGTCCAGTTGGACGGCCGCGCTCCAGCTTTCAAATCTTCGCACCGGCATTGCCGAAATCGAATTCCGGTACCCGGGCCGATGCGATGGCAAACCATCGCCACCGCGCCTGGAGGGCGCGGTGGCTTGGCCAGGGTTAGTCCTTGCTGACGAAGCGCGACGGATGCACGTCCATCACGTTGTCGACGAAGCCATGCAGCTTCGAGGAGACGATATCGTGGTAGCTGTAATAGAGGAGCGGTATCTGGCCGACGTCGTCGACCAGGATGCGTTCGGCGTCGGCCAGTTCCTTCATGCGCTGTTCGGGGTTGCCGCCGGCGGCGGCGGCCTTGTCCATGGCCGCTTCATAGGCCGGGCTGTTGTAGTCCGAATAATTGTTGCCGCTGGCTTTGCGCGAGATGCCGAGGAAGGTTTCCGGATCCTTGTAGTCGGCGATCCAGGCGGCACGTGCCAGATCATAGTTGCCCTTCTGCTCGAGGAAGGAGTAGTGGGTCTTGGTGTCGGTGTTGAGCAGCGTGACGTCGACGCCAAGCGGCTTCAGCTGTTCCTGGATCGCCACCGCAGTGTTCTTGTGGTTTTCCGACGTGTTATAGCGGATTTCCATCTTCAGCGGCTTTTCGGGCGTATAGCCGAGTTTCTCGAGGATCTTCTTGGCCGCATCCTCGCGGTCGATCTGCGGCATGTCCGCATATTTGGCCATTGCCGGCGTGTAGCCTTCGATGCCGGGAGGCACCATTGAATAGCCGGGCAGCATCGAGTTCTGCCAGACTTTTTCGGCGAGGAAGTCGCGGTCGATCGCCATCGAGATGGCATTGCGCAGCTCTACATTATCCCACGGCGCCTTGTCGGTCTTGATCGCATAATAATAGGTGCCGAGATACGGTCCGACGTGGATCTGGTCGCCAAACTTGGTCTTGAGATCGGCGAGCTGTTCAGTCGGAAGGTCGTCGTAGCTGTCCAGTTCGCCTGCCTCGAAGCGCTTCATCGCCGAAGAGCGGTCCTCGGTCGGGATGTAGTTGACGACGTCGAACTTGACGGTCGCCGCATCCCAGAATTTCGGGTTCTTGACCAGCTTCATATGATCGTTGGGAACCCATTCGGCCAGCGTATAGGCGCCGTTCGAAACGAGATTGCCGGGCTTGATCCAATCGGCGCCGAGCTTTTCGATGGAGGCCTTGCTCACCGGATAGGTCGCCTGGTGGGTCAGCATCTCCAGGAAGTAGGGCGTCGGCGCCTTCAGCGTGACCTCCAGGGTATTTGCGTCAATCGCCTTGACGCCCATGTCCTCAGGCTTGCCCTTCTTGGTGTTGACGTCCTCCGCACCCTTTACCGGATACAGCATCGAGGCATATTCGGCGCCGGTCGCCGGATCCTCCAGCCGGTGGAAGGCATAGACGAAATCGTCCGCCGTAACCGGGCTGCCATCCGACCACATGCCGTCCTTGCGCAGCTTGAACGTATAGACGGTTCCGTCGTCCGAAACCGTCCAGCTCTCGGCGGCACCAGGAATGAGATTGGCCTTCTGGTCCTGCATGACCAAGCCCTGGAACAGGTCGCGCAGGACATTGGCTTCGTAAACCGTGGAGGTCTTGTGCGGATCGACCGACTCCGATTCAGCGGCGGTGCCCCTGTTATAGACGGTCTCGGCAAAGGCCTGCGCGTAGAACGTCCCGGCGGCCAGCGTCATCGTCGTGGCGAACACAGTCGCCTTCAGCATGTTTTTCAGCATGAAGTTCTCCCTGTCGGCGCTGCCGTTGGCGCGCCTATTAAGTGTTGACGCCCTGGAGCCGATATCTGACCCCTTTGAGCGCGCCGCTGGTTCCCGTCCTGCGGCTCGTGCCCAGACACTAACGCGGAGAATTTTTATTTCAACAGACTCTCTGGGTCACCCAAAGTAAGGCGGACGAAAGCTATGGTGTGGCCGCTGAAACACCAGCCGAAACCAAAAGCTTGACTTGGTTTCTTCACCTCGACGCTACTTTTCACCGCGAATCGGGAGCCATGCCAGTTTGCCGGAATGTCTTAATGCGTTCTTAAGCAACCTGAGGTTACATTACGAATACCTTCTATACGGTTCGAGCTTCAGACGCGCGGCGGCTATGAGTAACGGAGCAAGTAAATTGCCCAAAATCCGTCAACTAATGCGGAAATTTCAAGAAGAGCGCGGTACCTCTGCGGTTGAGTTTGCCTTGCTTTCACCGATTTTCATTCTTCTTCTACTCGGAATGGTTGCGTACGGTATATACTTCGGCGCCGCCAACTCGATCCAGCAGATCGCAGCGGATGCCGCCCGCACGGCAATTGCCGGGTTGAACCAAACCGAACGTCAAACGCTCGTAGCCAGCTTCGTCACCAACAATGCCGGCGGATATCCCTTCGTGGATGTCAGCAAGTTGACCTACCAGGCCAACGACAGCTCGGCCGATGGAAGCCAGTTCGTGGTGTCCATCCAATACGACGCCCGCAACCTGCCGATCTGGAACCTTTTCCCGGGCATAGCCATGCCCGGGACCACGATCAGGCGCCAGTCAACGATCAGGGTCGGGGGCATTTGAATGCTGCTGCATGCGTGCAATGGGATCGGTCGGCTTGCCCGGTTGATGCTGAGTGACAGGAAAGCGAACTTCACCGTCATGGCGGCATTGAGCGCGCCGGTGGCGCTGGCGCTGGCCGCAGTGGCCATCGACGAAGCCTCGATCTACACCGAGCGCCGCGAAGCGCAGGCAATGGTGGATCTGGCGGCGATCACCGCCGCCTCGAACATGACCAATGTCAATACAGCGGTCGTTACCACGCTGACCGACAACGGCATGCCAGGGGTTGTCGTTCAAAGCTCGGGACAGACGATCGAGCCGGCGGTCGGCAAAACCGTCGTGACGGTCACGCCCGGGCGATATGTGGCATCCGGGGCCAATGTGGGCCAGCGTTTCCAGGCCAGCATAACCCCCTACAATGCCGTCCGTGTCACCCTGAAGAAGATCCCCGCCCGCTATTTCGCGAGTTCCCTGATCCCCACTCCCGTCATCGGCACCCAAGCCACCGCCAGCATGACGCCACAGGCGACATTCTCGGTCGGATCAAGGCTCGCCAGCCTCGATGGCGGTATCCTCAACGCGCTTCTCGGCGGGCTTCTCGGCAGCAACATCTCGCTCAGCGTCATGGACTACAACGCGCTGATCTCCGCGGATGTGAGCGTGCTCTCCTTCGTGGACGGTCTTGCCACACAGCTGAACCTGACCGGCGTGTCGTATTCGGATGTGCTGGCATCGAAGGCGACCGTCGGCCAGATCGCCACGGCCATGGCCAATGTGCCCGGGCTTGGCAACACGGCCAAAGTCGCCCTGCAGACGATCGCGTCCAAGTCGACCAGCACGGTCCAGATCCCGCTCAGTCATCTGGTCGATCTCGGCTCCGTCGGCAAATTGGGCCTTGGGCAAAGGCCCGCCGGCCTCGGCGTCGACGCCAGCGCCTTGGGAATGCTGACGGCCGCCGCCGGACTGGCAAACGGTTCAAAACAGGTCGACGTCGCCCTCGGCGCCACCATTCCCGGGGTGCTGTCGACCACGCTCGCCATCGCCATCGGCGAACCGCCGCAATCCTCGCCATGGCTGGCGGTTGGAGAAGCCGGCACCGTGGTGCGCACCGCGCAAACGCGCATCAAGCTGCTGTTCACCCTTGGGGTCGGCAGTAATCCGAACCTGAGCGGCGGCATCAGCCTGCTGTCGGTCAGGTTGCCACTGAATGTCGAAGTGGCCTATGCCGAGGCCAAGCTGACCGACATCAGCTGCCCGACCGGCCCCGACAGCCTGAAGGTTACCATTGCCGCGAAGCCTGGCGTCGCCGCGCTGAAACTTGCGGCCAGCGATACCGATAGCAACCCCACTGCCTTTGCCGATTTCAGCAACGAACAATCGTTCTCCGACGCCAACATCGCGGATGCCAGCCTCAATCTGCTGCTGCTAAAAATCCCGCTGCTACAGGTGAAGGGTTCGGCTGGGGCCGACGTCACCAACGTCAACCCGACCAACCTGGTCTTCAATAAAACCGAGATCGCTGCCAAGATCATAAAGGCGACGCCAACACGGGACCTGACCCAGACGCTGACCGCGTCACTTGTCAACGATCTGTCGCTCTACGTCGGTTCGCTTGGCATCATCGGGCTTGACCTAACCGCCATACTCGGCGTCGTGAAGCAGCCGGTGCTGGCTTTGTTGAAAACCGTGACCGCACCAGTCGACACATTGCTTTACAGCCTGCTCGATACGCTCGGCGTGCATCTCGGCGTGGCCGATGTCCGGGTCACCGGCGCGACATGCGGACGTGCCGTGCTGGTGCAGTAACGTCGCGGGATATCAGTCGAGCCTGCCCAAAAAGGCTCCGAGCGCTGGCAGCAAAAGCTCAGTCTCGACGACCGCGGCATTGCCATCCAGCTGCGCAACCGCTCGGATGTCCCCCGGCAACGGCCAATTGGCCGGTCCTCCGGCGAAATTGAAGACACAGAGCAGTCTTTCACCGCCGCCGTCGCGGATGAAAGCGAGCAGGTCACCCTCGGCGTCGAGAAAGCGGATCGAGCCGGATATCAGCGCCTCATGCTCCCCGCGCAAGGCCAGCGCAGCCCGGTAGACGCGAGCACAGAGACCGTGTCGGCATTCTGGACGTCGACGGCGCGAGCGCGATGGCTGGCCGGTATCGGCAGCCAGGGCCTGGCCGTGGAGAAGCCTGCATTGTCGGCGCCGGCCTCCCACACCATCGGCGTGCGGCACCCATCCCTGCCCTTGACGCCTGGCCAGAAGCGGATGCCGACGGGATCGCGCAGATCTTCATAGGCCAGCTCCGCCTCCTCCAGCCCGAGTTCCTCGCCCTCATAGAGGCAGATCGAGCCGCGCAGGCAGGCGAGCAGCATGATCGAGAATCTTGCGACCGCGTCGGGCTCGCTGTCCGGCCTTGTCCAGCGGCTGACATGGCGCGCCACGTCATGGTTGGAGAAGGCCCAGCAGACCCAGCCGTCGGAGACGGCCGCCTCGAAGGCTTCGACGCAGCCACGCACATGCGCGGCCGAGAACTGCGGACCGAGCAGGTCGAAGGTGTAACACATATGCAGCTTGTCGCCGCCTGAGGTATAGGCGGCGAGCGTCTGCAGCGAGCGGCCTTCATCGCCGATCTCGCCGACGGCAGCACGGTCGTCATATTCGTCGAGCAGCGCCCTGAAGCGGCGCAGGAACGCCAGGTTTTCCGGCTGCGTCTTGTCGAACAGGTGCTCCTGGTAAAGGTAGGTGTTGGTCTCGCTGTTGGTGCCGGCGACGCTTGATGCCAAGGGTGGATTGCTGCGCAGCCAGCGGTCGTGGACATAGTAATTGACCGTATCGAGCCGAAAACCGTCGACGCCGCGCTCCAGCCAGAAGCGCACGGTTTCCAGAAGCGCGTCCTGAACCTCCGGATTGTGGAAATTCAGATCGGGCTGCGAGGGGAGGAAATTGTGCATGTAATACTGCCGGCGGGTCGAATCCCATTCCCAGGCCGGGCCACCGAAGACGGAGAGCCAGTTGTTTGGCGCGCCGCCATCTGGCTTGGTATCGGCCCAGACATACCAGTCGGCCTTGGGGTTATCGCGGCTGGCGCGGCTTTCGACAAACCAGTCGTGCTTGTCGGATGAATGCGACAGCACCTGGTCGATGATGATCTTCAGGCCGAGACGATGCGCCTCGGCGACCAGCGCATCGAAATCCTCGAGCGTGCCGAACATCGGATCGACATCGCAGTAGTCCGACACGTCGTAGCCCATATCGGCCATCGGCGACTTGAAGAAAGGCGACAGCCAGATGGCGTCGACACCGAGCGAGGCGACATGGGCGAGCCTCGATGTGATACCGGCGAGATCGCCGCTGCCATCGCCGGTCGTGTCCTGGAAGGAGCGCGGATAGATCTGGTAGATGACGCAACCGCGCCACCATCCCTTCTTGTCACTCGCCGCCATTGCGCTTCTCCCTTGTGCCGGCCTGCGCTCGTTCGATCATGAAGATCATCGTCCGCCCGGATATTGGCCGCGAGATATCCGCCGCATCCGGCGCTTCGATATCTGGGGCCCAGAAGAATCCGTCTCGTTCAGGCAAGGTGAACATGCAGGCCCGGCGATCGCCGTTGATAAGCACCGCAAGACGGCGGCCGTCATCGCTGGCGCCACTCAGGACCATGACAAGACGGTGCCGCTGCGGATCCTGCCAGCTCTGTTCATCGAGCGGCGCGCCCGTCTCAGCAAGCCATGCGACGTCCGGTATCTCCGAACCTGCCGGCGGCTGGCCAGTGAGGAAGCTTGTGTCGGAAAGCGCCGGCATCGATCGGCGCAGCCTCGAGAGTGCCGCTGTGTAGCGCTCCAGCGCCTGGTCGCGGCCGGCCCAGTCGAGCCAGGTGATCTCGTTGTCTTGGGCATAGGCGTTGTTGTTGCCTTGCTGGGTGCGGCCGAATTCGTCGCCCGCGGTCAGCATGATGGTGCCGCGCGAGGCAAACAGCGCGGCGAGCAGAGCGCGCTGGTCGTTCTGGCGAGCCGCTGCCACGGCCGGGTTGTCCGCATCACCTTCCACGCCGTTGTTCCAGGACAGGTTTTCATTGTGGCCGTCGCGGTTCTGCTCGCCATTGGCTTCGTTGTGCTTGCGCTCGTAGCGCACGATGTCGGCGAGCGTCATGCCGTCATGGGCGGCGATGAAATTGACACTGCGGCTGGCGCCTTGCCCGTTCGCGGCAAACACATCTGACGAACCGGCGAGCCGGGTCGCCAGGGCGCCGACCATGCCGGCCTCGCCACGCCAGAACCGTCTGACATCGTCGCGATACTTGTCGTTCCATTCGAGGAAGGGCGCTGGAAAATTGCCGAGCTGATAGCCGTCGGGGCCGATGTCCCACGGCTCGGCGATCAACACGCGATCGGCCAGCAGTGCGTCATCGCGCATCGCTCTCAGCAGCGGCGCCTCGGCATCGAATGTGCCCTCGACCCGCCCCAGAATGGGAGCGAGGTCGAAGCGGAAGCCATCGACACCGGCATCCCTGACGAAATGGCGAAGCGTGTCGAGGACCATCTCCTGGACCACAGGATGGTCGCAAGCGACTGTGTTGCCGGTACCGGTGTCGTTGGCCAGCCTGCCATCAGGTGTGTGCCGGTAGTAGGCCTGGTTGTCGAAGCCGCGCAGCGACAGCGTGGGACCAAGCCTGTCGCTCTCGCCGGTGTGGTTGAAGACGAGGTCGAGGATGACGCCGATACCAGCCTGGCGCAGCACAGCGACCGTGTTTCGCAGTTCCATGATGCCGCCCGGCGCAAGGCGCGGATCGAGGGCCATGAACGTCACGGGATTGTAGCCCCAGGCGTTGCGCAGCCCGAGCGGCGGCAGATGCCGTTCGTCGATCGACGCGGTCACCGGCATCAGTTCGACCGCGCCAACGCCGAGTTTTTTCAGGTGCTCGACGATCGCCGGTTGAGCAAGTGCGGCGACTGTTCCGCGCAATTTTTCGGGAACGTCCGAATGCAGCATGGTGAAGGCGCGCACCGGAATTTCGTAGACCAGGCCGCCGGCGCGGAAAAGCGGCGGCGCAGCCTGCACAGGCTTCGGTAGCGCAGCCGCGATCGCCTTCGGCATCAGCGACGCGGTATCGCCCCCCTCGCCCCGGCGATCGGCCAGCCGCCAGTCGTAGGCATAAGGCCTGTCAATCTCGACGGCGTAGGGATCGGTCAGCAATTTGTCGGGGTCGAACCACAGTCCATGCTCCGGCGCATAGTCCCCGTCGGCGCGGAAACCGTAGCGGGTTCCGGAGCCAAGACCTGCAACGAACAGCGCGTGGACGCCCTCGCCTTCCCGCTGCAGTTCGAGCCGTTCGATTTCCCGCATGCCCTGCTCGTCGAAGATCGAGACCCAAAGCCGACGGGCGGCCTGCGACCAGGCGGCAAAGCGGATGCCTTCGCGGGTGACTGTGGCGCCGAGCTGGGTCATGCCCGCGCCTCACCTTCTCCCCTGGCGGGAGAAGGTGGATCGGCGCGCAGCGCCGAGACGGATGAGGGGTGTTGGAAGGAACGCGGCGTTGGTGATCTGGACATCGGTTTGCGCCAAGCTGGAGCACCCCTCATCCGACCGAGCTTCGCTCGACCACCTTCTCCCACAAGGGGAGAAGGTGAAACGCGCGCAGCCACTCTCAAGTGATCACGCTCGGCTTGGGGCGGCCGGTATGGCTGTGAATCCCGGCAATATCGTCAGCCGCGGCAATCAGATCGGCAAGGGCGGCCTGGGTGTCGAGATCGTGCCGAGACTTGTCCGGCTCGTAGCGCTCGATGTAGACGCGCAACGTCGCGCCCGACGTGCCGGTGCCGGACAGCCGAAAGACGACCCGCGAACCACCTTCGAACAGAACCCTGATGCCCTGATGCTCGCTGATCGAACCGTCGACCGGATCGTGATAGGCAAAATCGTCGGCGCTGGCGATTTTCAGGCCGCGCACGCTGGTGCCAGGCAGCGAGCCGAGCTTGGCACGCAGTTCGTCGACCAGCGCGTTGGCGCGGTCGCTCTCGACCTCTTCATAATCGTGCCGCGAATAGTAGTTGCGACCGTAGGTCGCCCAGTGCTCGGTGACGATCTGCTTGCAGCTTTCGCCACGCGCGGCAAGGATGTTGAGCCACAAAAGCACCGCCCACAGGCCGTCCTTTTCGCGGACATGGTTGGAGCCGGTGCCGGCACTCTCCTCGCCGCAGATCGTCGCCATGTCGGCATCGAGCAGATTGCCGAAGAATTTCCAGCCGGTCGGCGTCTCATAGATGCCGACGCCGAGTTTTTCAGCGACGCGATCGGCCGCGCCACTGGTCGGCATCGAGCGGGCAATGCCTTTCAAACCGGCCTTGTAGCCGGGCGCCAGACGCGCATTGGCGGCGAGCATGGCGACCGAATCCGACGGGGTGACGAAAATGCCCTTGCCGATGATCAGATTGCGGTCACCATCCCCATCCGAGGCGGCGCCGAAATCCGGCGCGTCCGGTCCCATCATCTCGTCATAGAGGTGTTTGGCGTGGACAAGGTTCGGGTCCGGATGGTGGCCGCCGAAATCCGGCAGCGGCTTGAAATTGCGGCAGGTGCCATTGGGCGCGCCAAGCCGGTTTTCCAGGATCTCCTTGGCGTAGGGACCGGTCACCGCGTGCATGGCGTCGAAGCGCATGCGGAAGCCGGACTTGAAGAGTTTGCGCAGGGCGTCGAAATCGAACAGGCTTTCCATCAGCGCGGCATAGTCCACGACCGGATCGATGATCTCGACCGTCATGCCGGCGGCCTTGACCGTTCCTGTTGTGTCGATGTCGATCGGATCGATATCGGCGATCTTGAAGCTCGAAATCGCCTTGGTCTTTTCGAAGATCGCGTCGGTGAGCTTTTCCGGCGCCGGGCCGCCATTGCCGGCATTGTACTTGATGCCGAAATCCTCATGCGGGCCGCCCGGATTGTGGCTGGCCGACAGGATGATGCCGCCAAAGGTCTTGTATTTGCGGATGACATGCGAAGCGGCTGGCGTCGACAGGATGCCGCCCTGCCCGACCATCACCTTGCCGAAGCCGTTGGCGGCTGCGATGGCGATGGCCTTCTGGATGACCTCGCGGTTGTAGAAGCGGCCGTCGCCACCGATCACCAGGGTCTTGCCCTTGAAACCGTCGAGCGCGTCGAAGATCGACTGGATGAAATTCTCGGCATAGTGCTCCTGCTGAAAGACAGGCACCTTCTTGCGCAGGCCCGACGTGCCGGGCTTCTGGTCGGAATAAGGCTTGGTGGGAACGGTCCGTATCATGCTTCAGGCAACCCTTTTCGAAAGCAGCGAACGATAGAGTTCGACGTATTTTTCCGCGCTCTTGTCCCACGACACATCGGCTTTCATGCCCTGGCGCTGCAGTGATTCCCAGACCGTCGGACTGGCATGGGCGTCGACGAGGCGGCGGATAGCGTGCAGCAAGGCGCCGCCATTGTTGGGCGCGAACTGGAAGCCGGTGGCGACGCCGGCAGAGACGGCAGCCTCATTGGCGTCGATGACCGTGTCGGCGAGGCCGCCGGTGCGCGCGACTACCGGCACGCAGCCATAGCGCAGGCCGTAAAGCTGCGTCAGCCCGCACGGTTCGAAGCGCGAGGGAATGACGATGGCGTCGCAGCCGCCCTGCATGATGTGCGACAGCCCCTCGTCGTAGCCGACGACGACGCCGATGCGGCCGCGATGCCTGGCGGCGGCGGCAAGCAGCGCGCCTTCGAGACCGGCATCGCCCGATCCCAGGATGGCGAGCCGCGCACCCGTCGCGACAATGCCGTCGACCACCAGCGCCAATATGTCCATGCCCTTTTGCCAGGTCAGGCGGCTGACCACGCAGACGATCGGGCTGTCATCGCGCTCAAGGCTGAAGCGGTCCTCCACGGCAGCCCTGTTGGGTGCGCGCGCCTTCAGCGTGCTGGCCGTGTAGTTGGACACCAGATGCTTGTCGGTTTCCGGATCCCAGATGCCGGTGTCGATGCCGTTGACGATGCCATGGAGATCGCTGGAGCGCATGTTGATGAGGCCGTCGAGGCCCATGCCGAATTCGGGCGAGCGGATTTCCTGCGCGTAGGTCGGACTGACCGTGGTGATCGCCCAGGCGGCCTGCAGGCCCGCCTTGAGGAAGCCGACACCACCATAATATTCGACGCCGTCGAGCGCCATCGCCGCCGCCGGCAAGCCAAGCTCGCCGAAAATGCCGGCGCCGAACTGGCCCTGGAAGGCGAGGTTGTGGACGGTCATCATCGAAGGCACGCCGACCGCCTTGCCATAGCGCATATAGGCCAGCGTCATCGCCGACTGCCAGTCATGGGCGTGCACGATGTCGGGCTGGTAGCCCGAGATGGCGCCGCCGGCAATGTCGCCGCCGACCTGGCTCAACGCCGCGAAACGCCGCCAATTGTCTGGCCAGTCGACGCCAGTCGCATTGCCATAGGGGCCGCCGGGACGGTCGAACAGATGCGGCGCATCGAGCACGAACAGTTCGAGCCCGGCGAGTTGGACGGAATGGACAGAGGCCTTGCCGCCCTGCAGCAAGGGGTATTGCAGAACCGCCCGCTTTTTCTTGAAGGCGGCCATGACGGTCGGAAAGCCGGGCATGAGCGTGCGCACGGTCACGCCCTTGGCCGCCAAGGCAATTGGCAGCGCGCCGGTCACGTCGGCAAGCCCACCGGTCTTGATGAGCGGGAAAATTTCCGGCGTGACCGACAGAACCTGCATGCGTCAGAGCCCCAGCTTGTCGATCATGTCCTGGGTGACCAGGCAGATGCCCTTTTCGGAAACGCGGAAGCGCTTGGCGTCGAGAATAGGATCTTCGCCGACCACCAGCCCTTCCGGTATCCTAACACCATGGTCGATGACCACGCGCTTCAACTTTGCGTTCCGGCCGACATGAACGTCGGGCAGCATGACGACTTCTTCGAGCGTCGAATAGGAATTGATGCGCGCGCCGGTGAAGATCAGGCTTTTTTTCAGCGAAGCCCCCGAGACGATGCAATCGCCCGAAACCAGCGAAGACACGGCCGAACCGCGGCGGCCATCCTCGTCATGCACGAACTTTGCCGGCGGCTTCAATTCGGCATAGGTCCAGATCGGCCAGTCGCGGTCGTAGAGGTCGAGCTCCGGCGTGATATCGGTCAGGTCGATATTGGCTTCCCAATAGGCGTCGACCGTTCCGACATCGCGCCAGTAGGCCTCGTTCTCAGCGGTCGAACGGACGCAGGACTTGGCGAAGCGGTGCGCGATCGCCTTACCGTGCTGGACGATATAGGGGATGATGTCCTTGCCGAAGTCGCGGCTCGAGCCCGGCTCGGCCGCATCGCGGCGCAACTGCTCCATCAGAAACTTGGTCTTGAAGACGTAAATGCCCATCGAGGCCAAGGCAAACTCCGGCTTATCGGGAATGCCGGGCGGATCGGCGGGCTTTTCGACGAAGGCGATGATGTTGTCCTTGCCATCGACATGCATGACGCCGAAGCCGGTGGCTTCAATGCGCGGCACTTCGAGGCAGCCAACGGTGACGTCGGCATTGGCGTCGACGTGCTGGCGAAGCATCATCTCGTAGTCCATCTTGTAGATGTGGTCGCCAGCCAGGATGACCATGTATTCGGGTCCGTAGGCCTCGATGATGTCGATGTTCTGATAGACGGCGTCAGCCGTGCCCTCATACCACTGCGTTTCCGAGACGCGCTGGCTGGCCGGCAGGATGTCGAAGCTTTCGTTTCGCTCGGGGCGCAGGAAGTTCCAGCCGCGCTGCAGATGACGGATCAGCGAATGCGCCTTGTACTGGGTGGCAACGCCGAGGCGTCGAATGCCGGAGTTAAGCGCGTTGGAGAGCGCGAAGTCGATGATGCGCGTCTTGCCGCCGAAATAGACGGCCGGCTTGGCACGCCGGTCGGTCAGTTCCTTGAGGCGGCTGCCACGGCCGCCGGCCAATACATAGGCCATGGCATCGCGCGCCAGCGGCTGGGTCCGTTTCAAGTCTGCCATTTCTACCCTCCCAAGTTACTCGATCTCGACATGTTACTCAGTGTCGATGGGTTCAGTCGGCGACGAGCTCGAGCATGATCGTGGACAGCGGCGGCAAGAGCATCGTCGCGGCGATGCTTCCTTCCTCCGCCCGCGCCTCGACCATGCCGCCATTGCCCTTGCCGGAACCGCCATATTCAGAAGCGTCGGTGTTGATGATCTCGCGCCATTTGCCTGATGTCGGCAACGGCACGCGATAATTATCGCGCGGCACCGGCGTGAAATTGGAAATGACGGCCACTGGGCTGCCGCCCGGCGCACTGCGAAGCCAGGCAAAAACCGAATTCTGGCTGTCGTCGACGATCAGCCAGGAAAACCCTTCCGGCTCACAATCACGGCCATGCAGTGCCGGGCGCGAACGGTAGAGATAGTTGAGATCGCGCACCGTCTGCCAGACGCCGCGATGCGGCCGGAATTCAAGCAGGTTCCAGTCGAGCGCGCGCGCCTCGCTCCATTCGCGGCGCTGCGCGAACTCCTGCCCCATGAAAAGCAGCTTCTTGCCGGGATAGCCCCACATGAAAGCGTAGTAGGCGCGTAGCGTCGCAAACTTCTGCCAGTCGTCGCCGGCCATCTTGCCAAGCAACGTGCCTTTGCCGTGCACAACCTCGTCATGCGAGAGCGGCAGCACGAAATTCTCCGAGAAGGCGTAGGTCAGGCCGAAGGTGAGGTCGTTGTGGTGGTGCTTTCGGAAGATCGGCTCCTTGGAGAAATACTCCAGCGTGTCGTGCATGAAGCCCATATTCCACTTGAAGCCGAAGCCGAGGCCGCCTTCATGCACCGGTGCCGAGACCTTCGGCCATGAGGTCGATTCCTCGGCTATGGTCATGACGCCCGGATGATGGCCGTAGACCTCCTTGTTCATCTTCTGCAGGAAGCTGACCGCCTCGAGATTCTCGCGGCCGCCCTTCTCGTTGGGGATCCATTCGCCGGCCTTGCGTGAATAGTCGAGGTAGAGCATCGAGGCGACCGCGTCGACGCGCAAACCGTCGACATGGTATTTCTCGGCCCAGAACAGCGCATTGTTGACCAGGAACGACACCACCTCGCGGCGGCCGAAATTGTAGATCGCGGTGTTCCAGTCGGGATGAAAACCCTTGCGCGGATCGGCATGTTCATAGAGCGCGGTGCCATCGAAATTGGCCAGGCCATGCGCGTCGACCGGGAAATGTGCCGGCACCCAGTCGAGGATGACGCCGACGCCGGCGCGGTGGGCGCCATCGACGAAACGGGCAAAGCCGTCCGGGTCGCCAAAGCGGGCCGACGGCGCGTAAAGGCCGGTCGTCTGGTAGCCCCAGGACGGGTCGTAGGGATGTTCAGAGATCGGCATGAATTCGATGTGGGTGAAACCGGTCTCGACCACATAGGGGATCAGCCGGTCGGCCAACTCGTCCCATGACAGGAACGTTCCGTCGTCGCGAAGCTGCCAGGAGCCGGCATGGACCTCGTAGATCGAGATGGCTTCTCGCCGGTGATCGGCATTGCGCCAGAAATTGCGATGCGCCTCGTCGCCCCACTCGTGCGCCGGCGGCACCGCCACGACCGAAGCAGTAGCCGGACGCAGTTCGGATTTGAAGGCGAACGGGTCGGCCTTCAGCGGCAGCCTCACACCATCGGGGCCGATGATCTCGTATTTGTAGGGTCGTCCGGCACCGATGTCGGGTACGAACAGTTCCCAGATACCGGTGTCGCGGCGGTCTCGCATGGTGTGCCGGCGGCCGTCCCACTCGTTGAAGTCGCCGACCACAGAGACGCGCCGCGCATTGGGAGCCCAGACGGCGAAATGCACTCCGGTGGCGCCTTCGTGATCGATGACATGGGCGCCGAGCTTGTCGAACAGCCTTAGATGCGAGCCTTGGGCGATGTAGTAATCGTCCATCGGGCCCAGCACCGGACCGAACGAATAGGGATCGGTCAGCCACCAGTCGCCGCCGGCGTTCCTGGCATGATAGCGCAGGGGTTGCCGCTTCTTGATCGAGAGCTTGCCTTCGAAAAAGCCGCCATCGTCGCGCCTGGACAGTTCACCCGCGATGGTGCCGGTCAGCGTGTAGGCGGTGACGAATTCGGCATTCGGAACAAAGCACCGGGCATACAGGCTCTTGCCGACCTCATGGACACCAAGGACGGCGAAGGGATCTCCGTGCGTGCCGGCAACAATCGCCGCGACATCGCCGGCTGGCGCCAGTCCATCCGGCCCGCTTGTCGCAGCGGTCGCGCGCGGCTTCTTCATCAGGCAGTGTCCCTCCCCGGGCACCAAGTGTTTGTTTCTAGTGATGTGAATCCGACATTCAATTCACATCACCGGGACCACATTGTTTGCGGCCTCATGCAATCACATCAGACGGGCACGTTCCAGATTTCTTTCGCATATTGGCGGATCGTGCGATCGGAGGAGAACCAGCCGACACGCGCAACGTTGCGGATTGCCCGGGCGTACCAGTCGGGACTGTTGCGCCAGACCGCATCGACCTCGCGCTGGGCGGCGGCATAGGCATCGAAATCGGCGGCAACCATGAACCAGTCGCTGTTGTAGAGACCGTTGATGAGATCGCGGTAACGCTCCGGATCGTCCGGCGAGAAGACGCCTGACGAAACAGCCGCAACCGCTTGCGCCAGCTCAGGCGAGCCTTCGATGACGGCGCGCGGATCGTAGCCGTTGTTGCGCCGCTCGGCGACCTCGGCGGTGGTCAGGCCGAAGATGAAGATGTTGTCGTCGCCGACGCATTCCTTGATCTCGACATTGGCGCCGTCGAGCGTGCCGATGGTCAGCGCACCGTTCAACGCGAACTTCATGTTGCCGGTGCCCGACGCTTCCATGCCGGCGGTCGAGATCTGTTCGGACAGATCGGCGGCCGGCATCATGATCTCGGCAAGGCTGACATTGTAGTTCGGCACGAACACCACCTTCAGCAGACCCCGCACGGCCGGATCGCGGTTGATGACCTTGGCGACATCGTTGGCGAGTTTGATGATCAGCTTGGCATTGTGGTAGCTGGGCGCCGCCTTGCCGCCGAAGAATTTCACGCGCGGCATCCAGTCGCGCTCGGGATGCGAGCGGATCTGGTCGTAGAGGGCGATCGCCTCGAGGATATTCAGAAGCTGGCGCTTGTATTCATGGATACGCTTGATCTGGATATCGAACAGCGCCGAGGGATCGACCTTGATGCCGAGCCGGTCGGCGACGAGGTTGGCCAGCCGCGCCTTGTTGGCTCGCTTGACGGCGGCGAACTTGTCGCGAAAGGCGGCATCGCCGGCGAAACCGTCGAGATCCTTGATGGCGTCGATGTCATCGAGAAAGCGGTCGCCGATCGCCTCGCGGGCAAGCGACGTCAGCCCGGGATTACACTGGATCAGCCAGCGCCGCGGCGTGATGCCGTTGGTCTTGTTGTTGATGCGATCGGGATAGAGCTTGTGCAGATCGGCGAACACCGTCTCCTTCATCAGGTCGGTGTGAAGCGCCGAAACGCCGTTGATCGAGTGCGAACCGACAAAGGCCAGATTGCCCATGCGCACCCGGCGGTCGCCATTTTCCTGGATCAGCGAGATGCGGCCGATCTGCTCGTCCGAGAACTGGTTGGACGCACGCGCCTCCAGAAGCACTTCAGCGTTGATGGCATAGACGATCTGCATGTGGCGCGGCAAAAGCCGCTCGAACAGCGGCACCGGCCAGCTTTCCAGTGCCTCGGGCAGCAGCGTGTGGTTGGTGTAGCCGAAGGTGCGCTGGGTGATGTCCCAGGCCTGATCGAAGTCCATGCCGTGGACGTCCATCAACAGGCGCATCAACTCCGGCACAGCGATGGCCGGATGGGTGTCGTTCAGGTGGATCGCAGCCTTGTCGGGCAAGGACTTCAGGTCGCCATATTGGCTGAGATGGCGCTGGACGATGTCCTGCAGCGATGCGGTGGAGAAGAAATATTCCTGCCGAAGCCGCAGTTCCTGCCCGGCCTTGTGGGAATCGGCGGGATAGAGCACGCGCGACAAGGCATCGGCCTTGTTGCTTTCGGCGAGCGCGCCGATGTGGTCGCCGGCATTGAACTTGTCGAGCAGGATCGGATCGACCGGCATGCCCGACCAGAGCCGCAGCGTGTTGACGCGGTTGGCCCGCCAGCCGACGACGGGCGTATCATAGGCGACGGCCAGCACATGCTCGGTCGGCTTCCAGACATGGCGTTCGAGGCGGCCGTCCTTGGAGGTGATCGATTCCACCGAACCGCCGAAACCGACCTCGAACGAGCGCTCACGGCGTTCGAATTCCCACGGGTTTCCGTGATCGAGCCAGGTTTCAGGCAATTCGACCTGCCAGCCGTCGTGAATCTCCTGGCGGAACATGCCGTTGGCATAGCGGATGCCGTAGCCATGCGCGGGAATGTCGACGGTCGCCATGCTTTCCATGAAGCAGGCCGCAAGCCGCCCGAGGCCGCCATTGCCAAGTGCGGCATCCGGCTCGAGTGCGGCGATGAGATCGAGATCGACGCCCAGAGACGACAGGGCCTCGCGCATGTTGTCCATCAGGCCGAGATTGGAGAAGGCATCGCGCATCAAGCGGCCGATGAGGAACTCCAGAGACAGATAATAGACGCGTTTTTCCTTCTGATCGTACGCCTCCTTCGTCGCCTGCATCCAGCGATCGACGATCCGGTCGCGCACGACCTTGATCGAGGCGGTCAGCCAGTCGTACTGGGTCGCAACGGTGGTATCCTTGCCGACCCGGTATTTGAGGGCCACCAAGACTTCACGTGCGAGTGTCTTGGGATCAGGATTTTCGAGCAGTGGAGGAAGGGGTTCGGATGTCATCGCGCTCGTCATGATGCCTCTCGTGCGGTTGCCATGATCATACCGGCTTTCATCGCTCCTCCCAGCCCATGCTAGCTGATACCGCTATATATTCAATCGATTTAAACATGCCCGAACCGGCATGCCCCCTGCGGCAATTTGGCAATTCGCAAGTGTGACGCGCCAAGACGGTCGCGCGACGCGCTTCAAATTCCTGTTCCGTGCTTGCCGTGCCGCCAACCCTCCAGCACTTGGGCGACATGTATCAGGCCGCCAGCGCTGCCTCGGGCGGAACCTTTGCTCCGGTCATGAAGGCCACGGCATCGGACATCGTATATTGCTTGGGATCGATGACGCAGAGGCGACGGCCGAGCCGGTGGATGTGAATGCGGTCGGCCACTTCGAACACATGCGGCATGTTGTGCGAGATCAGCACGATCGGCAGGCCGCGCTTCTTGACGTCGAGGATCAACTCGAGCACGCGGCGGCTTTCCTTGACGCCAAGGGCGGCCGTCGGCTCGTCCATGATCACCACACGACTGCCGAAGGCGGCCGCGCGCGCCACCGCAACGCCCTGCCTCTGGCCCCCCGAGAGCGTTTCCACAGCCTGGCTGATGTTCTGGATGGTCATCAGGCCAAGCTCGGTAAGCTTGTCGCGGGCGCGCTTTTCCATCGCCGGACGGTCGAGCATACGCAGCCAATCGCCCAGAAAACCCGGTTTGCGGATCTCGCGGCCAAGGAACATGTTATCGGCGATCGAGAGCGCCGGCGACAGTGCCAGATTCTGGTAGACGGTCTCGATGCCGGCTTCGCGTGCCTCCATCGGCGATTTGAAGGCGACGGGTTTGCCTTCAAGCCGGATCTCGCCTTCGTCGGGCACGGCCGCGCCGGAAATCGCCTTGATGAGCGACGACTTGCCGGCGCCGTTGTCGCCGATGACGGCGAGGATTTCGCCGGGATAAAGGTCGAAGTCGGCATTGTCGAGGGCGGTGACACGGCCATAGCGCTTGATCAGGCCACGCGCGGTGAGGATGGGTTCCTGGGTCATGGTCATGCCGACACCTTTCTGATCCATTGGTCGACTGCCACGGCGCCGATGATCAGCACACCGGTGAGCAGCACCTTCCATTGCGGATCGGCGCCCAGCATGTTGAGGCCCATGGAAACGACGCCGACGATCATCGCGCCGAACAGCGTGCCCAGGATGGAGCCGCGTCCGCCGAAGAGGGAAATACCGCCGATCACCGTCGCGGTGATGGCCTGCAGATTGTAGTCGGTGACGGCAGCCGACGGCGAGATCGAGCCGTTGCGGCCGATGGAGACCCAGGCCGCGAAAGCGGCGATCAGGCCGGCCAAGGTGTAGACCGTCATCAACACCTTCTTGGTCTGGATGCCCGACAGCTTCGCCGCCTCCTGGTCATCGCCAACGGCGTAGACATGGCGGCCCCACGCCGTGTGATTGAGCACGTACCAGAGGATCATCACGAGCAGGACCGTGGCAATGACGCCGAGCGTCAGCACCGCAGTGCCGACCTTGAAACTGATGGCAAAGAGATGCAGCAGCGGCGCCTGGGTATCGACGTCGGTGTCGCGGATCGTCTCGTTGGCCGAATAGATGAAGTTCGTGGCCATGACGATGTTCCAGGTGCCAAGCGTCACGATGAAGGGTGGTAGCTTCATGTAGGCGACAAGCACCCCGTTGAGCAGCCCGCAGGCGGCGCCGGCGGCAAGCCCGATCGCCACTGCGAGCGCGCTCGGCATGCCGTAGGAGACCGCGCAATTGCCCATGATCACCGCTGAAATCACCATGATCACACCAATCGACAGGTCGATGCCTGCGGTCAGGATGACCAATGTCTGCGCAGCCCCCAGAATGCCGATGATGGCGATCTGCTGCAGGATAAGCGTCAGCGTGTAGGACGAAAAGAAACGCCCACCGATGGTGATGCCGAAGACGATGATCGCCAGAACCAGGACGATCAGCGGCACCGCGGCCGGCGTCGAATGCAAGAAATGCTGGATACGCTTGACGGCCGATTTGTGCTCGTCAAAAGCAGCAACGCTGGTGTCGCTGCTCGAGAGAACCTTCTCGAATTCCTGAGCTTGAGCCATGTTTTCTCCCCGTAGGCTTCAGCCAAACGCCGACGCCAGTCCACGCCTTTCCGGTCTGCTGCCGGGATTGTTCGCGGTCACGCGAGCCATCGTCCACCCGAAGCAGCCGGGGATCAAGCCCCGACCGCTCAGGTTCCTTGGATGCCGGTCAGAACGGCATCAGCCCCAGCACTTGGCGAGGCCTTCCTTGGTGTCGATGGACTTGACGCCGGTGGCCGGCTTGTCGGTCACCAGGTTGACGCCGGTGTCGAAGAAGTTCTTGCCTTCGGTCGGCTTCGGCTTGGTTCCGTCCTTGGCAAAAGCGGCGATCGCCTCGATGCCGAGTGCAGCCATCTGCAGCGGGTATTGCTGCGAAGTGGCGCCGATGACACCTTCGGCCACCGACTTCACGCCGGGGCAGCCGCCGTCGACGGAAACGATCAGCACCTGGCTTTCGAGGCCGACAGCCTTGAGCGCCTGGTAGGCGCCGACAGCGGCGGGCTCGTTGATGGTGTGGATGACGTTGATGGTGTTGTCCTTCTGCAGGAGGTTCTCCATCGCCTTGCGGCCGCCCTCTTCGTTGCCGTTGGTGACGTCATGGCCGACGATGCGCGGATCGGTCTCGTCGCCGATCTTGTTGGGATCTTTTACATCGATGCCGTAGCCCATCATGAAGCCCTGGTCGCGCAGCACGTCGACAGTCGGCTGCGAAGGCGTCAGGTCAAGGAAGCCGATCTTGGCGTCCTTGGCCTTGTCGCCGAGCGTGGCGGCGGCCCAGGCCCCGATCAGCTTGCCTGCTTCGAGATTGTCCGTCGCGAAGGTCGCATCGGCGGCGTCGATCGGATCGAGCGGCGTGTCGAGCGCGATCACCAGCAGGCCGGCATCACGCGCTTTCTTCACGGTCGGCACGATGCCCTTGGTGTCGGATGCGGTGATCAGGATACCCTTGGCGCCATCGGCGATGCAGCTTTCGATCGCCGCGACCTGGCTCTCGCTGTCGCCGTCGATCTTGCCGGCATAGGTCTTGAGGTCGACGCCGAGTTCCTTGGCCTTCGCGGTCGCGCCTTCCTTCATCTTGACGAAGAAGGGATTGGTGTCGGTCTTGGTGATCAGGCAGGCGCCGACACCGGCCGCGGATGCGGACGAGGCAAACGCCATCAGCCCCAGAGCCGCGGCGGCAAACACGGTCGATTTCAACAATTTTGTATTGGTCACGATTTTCCTCCCAGTGGAACCATTCCGATGCCGGCCAACCGGCACCTGCAGCGCATCCAACGAAATTCTCCCAGCGTGGACGCTGCCTTAACAGACACCAGGCCGAAGCCCGTGTCAATAATTAAATCACTCTTATTTATTATTGACAGCATTGCTTCGTTCACCCATTCTGGCCCAAAAGCATTGAGGGGAAACGACGGGAGGAACAGGGTGGAAACGGCCATTGCGAGGCACGGTTCGCCCGAGGTGAATGACAGCCTCATTCACCGCGGCACCAACCAGAGCGGCATGCGCGACCACAATGAGCGGTTGGTGCTGTCGCTGGTGCGTCAACACGGCAGCCTGGCAAAATCCGACATCGCCCGCATGACCGGACTTTCGGCGCAGACGGTTTCGGTCATCATGCGCGAGTTGGAGGAAGAAAGCCTCCTGCTGCGTCAGGCGCCGTTGCGCGGCAAGATCGGCCAGCCTTCCATCCCGATGGCGCTCAATCCCGAAGGCGCTTTCTTCATCGGCCTGAAGATCGGCCGCCGCAGCGCTGAACTGGTGTTGATCGACTTCCTTGGCAATGTCCGTTCGATGCTGCAGCATTCCTATCGCTACCCGGCGCCGCGCGAGACGATGGACTTCGTCAGCAACGGCATGCGGCAGATGCGCGGCGAGCTCACGCCCGCGCAAGACAAGCGCATCGCCGGGCTGGGCATCGCCATGCCGTTCGAATTGTGGAACTGGGCCGATACCGCCGGCGCCCCGCGCGACGTGATGGACGAATGGCGTCACCGCGACATCAGGGCCGACATCCAGGCGCAATGCGATTTTCCGGTCTATTTGCAGAACGACGCCACGTCGGCCTGCGGCGCCGAACTCGTCTTCGGGCAGGCGGGCGCTGCGCGTGACTTCGTCTATTTCTATATCGGCGCCTTTGCCGGTGGCGGCATCGTGCTGAACGGCCGGCTTTTTGGCGGCCCGACCGGCAATGCCGGAGCGCTCGGCTCCATGCCCGTGCCCGGGCCGGACGGCAAGCCGACCCAACTGATCGATGTCGCTTCCATCGCCATGCTCGAAAAGGCGCTCAATGCGCGCGGCATCGAGGCCTCGCATCTGTGGACCTCGCCGGAAGACTGGGGCGAGATCGGACCCGAACTCGACGGCTGGATCGCCAGCGCCTCAAGGGCGCTCGCTTACGCCATCGTCGCCGCATCCTCGATCATCGATTTCGAAGCGGCGGTGATCGACGGCTGGATGCCGAAGGCGGTGCGCCGCCAGCTGGTCGACGCCATCATTGCGGCAATCGCCACGATCGACGGCGAAGGCTTGAAGCTGCCCGCCATTCGCGAGGGAAC
>NZ_RZQE01000290.1:0-7712 GCF_004022955.1 Mesorhizobium sp. M7A.F.Ca.US.002.01.1.1
GGAGTGCGGATTGATACCGGTCGAGAGGTCGACGAAAGGCAGCAGGGCGTTGGGGAAAAGCACCCTCGCACGGCCAAGACTTCCACCATGGTCCACAACCGCCCCATTAAGAAGCTTCATGTCAGTCCTGATCGCTTTCCTGTCATTGGTCGTCGAATTCGCCCTCGGTTACCCCGACTGGCTGTTTCGCGCCATCGGCCATCCGGTGACGTGGTTCGGCAGGCTGATATCCTTTCTCGACCGCAGGCTCAACCGCGCCACTGATCCCGACGCGCTGCGTCGCAAGCGCGGTGTCCAGGCGCTGCTGGTCATCGTGCTGGTGCCGGCGATAGTCGGCCTGGGCGTACAGATCCTGTTCTGGTTCGTTCCCATGGGCCTGGTCATCACGGCCCTTCTGGCAACGTCGCTGCTGTCGCAGAAGAGCCTCTATGAGCATGTCGAGGCGGTGGCTGACGCCCTCGACACCGGCGGCCTCGCCTTGGCCCGCCTTGCCGTTTCGCGGATCGTCGGTCGCGACCCTGAAACGCTCGACCGGGCCGGTGTCTGCCGCGCGGCGATCGAGAGCCTGGCCGAGAATTTTTCCGACGGCATCGTCGCCCCTGCCTTCTGGACCGGCGTCGGCGGCCTGGCCGGCGGCGCCGCCTACAAGGCCGCCAACACCGCCGATTCGATGATCGGCCACCGCACCCCGCGCCACGAGGCGTTCGGCTGGGCGGCGGCGCGCTTTGACGATTGGATCAACCTGCCGGCGTCGCGGCTGACGGCGCTTCTGATCGTGCTGGCGGCATTCTTCGTCAAAGGCGCTGATGCGAAAAAAGCCTGGCATGCGGTGCGGCGCGACGCGAAAAAACATCGCTCGCCCAATGCCGGCTGGCCGGAAGCGGCGATGGCCGGTGCGCTCGGCCTGGCGCTCGCCGGGCCGCGTTTCTATGGCGGCGTGCTGGTCGACGACGTCTTCATGGGCGAAGGCGGCCGGCGCGAAGCCGACAGCCTCGACATCAGGCAGGCGCTGAAACTCTATCGCGTCGCCGACTATCTGCTGATCGCTCTGTTCGGGTTGGTTTCGGTCGTTGTCATCGTTGTGACTTAACCTCACCCTCCCCCGTCTGGGGAGGTTGAGGAACACTCAGAACTCGATCCCCTGCTGCGCTTTCACGCCGGCGGAAAAATGATGCTTGGTCACGCCCATTTCGGTGACGAGGTCTGCGGCCTCGACCAGCGCCGGCTTGGCGTTGCGGCCGGTGACAACGACATGCAGGCCCTCGCGCCGCGCTTTTAGCGCGCCAACCACTCTGTCGAGATCGAGATAGTCGTAGCGCAGCGCAATGTTCAATTCGTCGAGCACCAGCAGGCTGATCGACGGATCGGCCATCAGTTCGAGCACCTTGGCCCAGGCGGCTTCGGCGGCAGCGATGTCGCGCTTCAGATCCTGGGTTTCCCAGGTGAACCCCTCGCCCATCGCGTGCCACACGACACGGTCGCCGAAGGCGGCGAAGGCGTCCTTCTCGCCGGTGTGCCACTTGCCCTTGATGAACTGGACGACACCGACGCGCTTGCCGTAGCCGAGCATCCGCAGCGCCAGCCCGAAGGCGGCCGTGGTCTTGCCTTTGCCCGGGCCGGTGTTGACGATGAGCAATCCCTTCTCGACCGTCTTGCTCGCCACCTCGGCATCCTGCACCGCCTTGCGCTTGGCCATCTTGGCGCGGTGGCGCTCTTCGTCCTTATTGTCGATATCGGTCATATCATTTCACCTTGAGCGGCAGCCCCGCCACCATCAGCAGCACCGTATCGGCAATCGCCGCGACCTGCTGGTTGAGCCGGCCGGCGGCATCGCGAAAGCGGCGCGCCAGTGCATTGTCCGGCACGATGCCTTGGCCGACTTCATTGGACACCACGAACCAGGGTCCGCGCGGCCGCGACAACACCTCCGCCAATCGCCGGCATTCAAGGTCCAGATCGTGTTCGGCCAGCATATGGTTGGTCAGCCACAGCGTCAGGCAGTCGACAAGCACCGGCCGATCGTCCGGCAAGGCGGCAAGGGCGCCGGCGAGGTCGAGCGGTGCGTCGATGGTCGTCCAGCCTTCGCCGCGCCGCGACCGGTGCAACGCGATGCGCTCACGCATCTCGTCATCATAGGCTTGCGCCGTGGCGATATAGGTCCAGGGCGGCGGCAAGGCGGTCGCCAAAATTTCGGCGCGCGCGCTCTTGCCGGAGCGCGCACCGCCGATGAGGAAGGTCAGTGTCTTGCGATCAGGCAAAGCTGTCGCGCAGGCTGGTCGCGGTGCCGGTGAAGCGGCCGCGCACCACGCCGACAACCGCGCCGAGCACCAGCCAGAACACCAGATTGGTCACGGTCACCGCCACCACGAACTGGTGATGCAGCCCTTCCGGAATCGCCGTCTCGTAACTGTCGGGCTGCGGTGCCCCGACAACATGCGGTGCGACGATCAAAAGGACGGCAAGGATCGCCAGCGGCAGCGACTTGCGGAACGCGATCAGGCCGAGACCGGCAGCGGTTGCCGCCACCGTTGCCCACCACCAGATCTGGCGCTGGGTGAGATCGGCGGCCGGCATGGCCGGCAGTTCCGGCGGCAGGCCGAGGCCCGGTGCCAGCGTGAACACGGCAAAGCCGGCCAGGCCCCAGAACACGCCCTGGCGCCAACCACCGATGCCGCCGGCGAATTCGGAAACCGCGACCAGGATCAACCCGAAGCCGATGCCGGTGACGATGTTGGCAAGCACGCTGAAGGCGAAACGCTCGAAACCGTCTGCCGGCGCCCAGCCCTCGTCTTCCGCCGCAGCAGTCGCTTCGGCAGGGGCCGGAGCGGCTGTGCTCATGGCATTGCTATTCGTTGCTGCCGGAGCGGCATGGTCATGGTGATGCCCGCCGCCCGCCTGTTCGTAGACCTCCGCCTTCAGGATCAGCGGCACGGTCGCATAGGCCTGCATGCAGGCAAGAACGACGCCGGCCACGAGCCCTGCGATCGCCGCGATGAACACGACGTTGCGAAACAGGTTCATGATGTCAGCCCCTCGTCAGTGGCAGGGAAATGCCATCGAATGGCGATAGTCGTGAGCCGCATTGTGGACCGCATCGATATGCGAGAAGCCGACAAAGCCCATCACGAAAATGCCGAGCAGCGCGGCAAGCGCGAGCTGCATGAAGCGCGACTGCGAGGAGACGGAAGCGCCGAGGGAGACGGAAGCGGTAGTCATGTCTTGTCCTTTCGCCCTCCACCCGAGGGCATCGAAGTCAGTTTCCTGTCGCCGGCAGGTCTCCTGGCTCACGGATCAGCGTCCTTCCCCACCTTCCCGAAGAAAAATCTTCAGTGGCATATGGAGAGGACTACCGCACACAGTTGCGGGGGCAGCCACGGCATTGGGCGAAATCCGCCCTTACCGCATTCCCTCTTGGCTCCAAAATGGAACCGGCGACACCGGCGACTATAGGCAGAATCCTCGCGTCCGGCAAACCAAATTCCGCCGGCGACCGTTGCGAATGCGCCATGAAGGTCAAAGCGATTTCGGCAGATAGCGCCACGTCACGAAGCCGCAGACCGCCGCCAGCAGGCCCAGCGTGACGAACACCGAGCCCAGGCCGAAGAAGGCCAGCACCACCGAATAGACCAGCGGCGGCGTCAGCTCGGAAAAGTCGAGATAGGTGCGATAGACCGCCGCCATCTGCGATCTTTCATAGGAGCGCACCGAGCGCATGAAGGCGGTCGAGCCGAGCGCATCGAGCGCAATGGTGAAGAAGGCGCCGCAGAGCAAGAAGGCGCCGGTGAGCAGCGGCACGGTTTCGCCGACGAAGCCCGCCGCCAGAAGCGCGACCGACATGGCGAAATAGGCAAATGTCATGGTCCTGCGGCCGCCAAAGCGCTTTCCCGCCTTGCCCCAGAAAATCGCCATGAACAAAAGCGCGTTGCCGGCCGAAACCAGCAGGCCGCCGGCCAGCTTGCCCTCACCCGTAATGACCATGAACAGCGGCCCATAGACGAAGAACGTCGTCCAGAAACAGGAGCGCCCAAACGCGATCAGCCAGGCCAGCCTGAGCCTGGGCTGGGCGATGAAGCGGCCGATATTGGCGAGCGGATTGGCTGGTCGCGTCTTGCCGGGACGGATCGACGGGTTGTCGCCGAGCCGGTAGGTCCAGAACAATGCCAGCAGCGCTAACGCGAACACGGCCACCGCGCCATGCGCGGCATAGACGCCGAAGCGCGTGTAGAGGAAGATGCCGAGCGTCGGCCCACCGGTCCAGGCCAGCATCGACCACGCCATGCGCAGCGATTCGGCCTGCATGAAGTCGGTCTTGCGGATGTGGTCCATGATGTAGAGGTTGAGCGTGATCGACAGCGCGCTGGCTCCCATCACCCGGCACAGCATGCCGGCCAGTTGCCCGGCAAGCGTGTCGGTGACGAAGAACAGCGAGCCGATGGCCAGCAGGCAGGCGCCCGCCGTGTAGACCCAGCGCCGGGCGAAACGGCGGATCAGCATCGGCATGAACAATGTCACCGACAGGCCGAGCATCGCCACGACGGTGTAGAGGATCGAGACGATCTGCTCGTTGTGCAGGATCTCGTAAGCTTGGATCGGGATGACGCTCGACACCGTGGCGCGGGCGAAGGATTCGACCGCATAGAGCGAAGCGAAGGTGCGCGCGTCCGCGGCCTTGAGGGCCGGTAGCCAGATCGGATGGCGCACATGGGTGGACATTGCTTTCCCCGAAGCAGATTCACCGGGTCAAATCTGCCGTGGCGACCTCAGCGCCAATAAGAGGAAACCGACGTGCATCCGGCAAAAGCGAAGCCGGCCAAAGGCTTTCCGGCACTGGCCCAATGCCGCGGCTGATCCGGCGTTATCGGCAGGGTTGCCGGTCTTCTTTTGTCCTGGGCAACCGTGATAGTCCTCCAGCGGGGCTGAATCAGAATGCGAGACCATGAGCATCCAAACGCCGACCGCGCCCGTTCAGGATCGACCAAAGCGCATCGTCGCCATCGACATCGTGCGCGGCATCGCGCTGATCGCCATGGCAAGCTACCATTTCACCTGGGATCTGGAGTTCTTCGGCTACACCGATCCCGGCCTGACCGCCTTCGGCTGGTGGAAGATTTACGCGCGCTGCATCGCCTCGACCTTCCTGTTCTTGGTCGGCGTCAGCCTGTATCTCGCCCACGGCCGACAAATCCGCTGGAACGGCTTTTGGAAGCGGTTCGCCATGGTCGCCGGAGCCGCGATCGCGATTTCGGTCGTCACCCGCATAGCCACTCCGGACGGCTTCATCTTCTTCGGCATCTTGCACGAGATCGCGCTGGCCAGCCTGCTCGGTCTCGCCTTCCTGCGCCTGCCGGCGCTGCTGACGCTTGTCGTCGCCGCGCTCGTTATCGCCGCCCCCGTCTATCTGCGCTTCGAGGCCTTCGATCACCCATGGCTGTGGTGGGTCGGCCTGTCGGCGACCAATCCGCGCTCCAACGACTACGTTCCGCTGTTTCCGTGGTTCGGCGCCGTACTTGCGGGCATCGCGGTGACGAAACTCGCCGCAGGTGCCGGCCTGCTTGCCAGGCTTGCCAATCTGGCGCCCGGTCGCTTGGCCAACCCGCTGGTCTTCATCGGCCGGCACAGCCTGGCTTTCTATTTGATCCACCAGCCGCTGCTGATCGGCTGCGTCTGGCTGTTCTCGCAGATCATGCCGGCGCAGGTCGAAACCCCGCAGGTGAATTTCCTCAAAACCTGTCAGCTGTCCTGCGAGCAGTCGCGCGACACCGAGTTCTGTACGAGCTACTGTGTCTGCATGCTCGATACGCTCGAGGGCGAGTCCACGCTTGATAGGCTCTACAACAACGATCAGACTGCGGAGTGGAAAGCGCATTTGTCCGATCTCGCCGGCATGTGCACCGCCAAGACCGACAGCAAGTTGATGGAGGGAGGGGCCGAATGACCGAGAACCAGCCGAAGCCGGGGCTCATACCGTGGCCGCCGCTGATCTACATCGCCGCCATCGCCGTCAGCATCGCACTGGGCCTGCTCTATCCCCTGCCCTGGATCGGCGACCTGCTGGGCGATATCCTGTTCGCGGCCGGCTGGGTGGCGCTGTTTGCCGTCGCCGCACTCTGGTTCACCGCGATCCGCACCATGATCCGGGCCAAGACCACGCTCAACCCCAACGCTGTACCCGATCACCTGGTCACCACGGGTCCCTTCGGCGTCACCCGCAATCCGATGTATCTGGCCAACACGCTGCTGTTGATCGGCGTCGCCTTTGTCTCGGGCATCGTGTGGTTCCTGCCGCTGGCGTTCATCGCCGCCTATGCCACGCAGAAGGTGGCGATCGAAGGCGAGGAAAAGGTGCTGGCGGCAAAATTCGGCAAGAAATACCGCGACTACGCCAAACGCGTGCGCCGCTGGATTTGAGCTGGCTTTCAAGCGGCCAATCTCCCCCTCGTGGGGGAGATGTCCGGCAGGAGAGAGGGGGGCGCTGTCCCTCAAACTCTCTGCCTAGGTATTCACGCCAAGCTCCACCAGCCGCTCCACACAAGACTCCTCGGCCTGGTCGAGTTCAGCCAGCGTCTCCTCGAGGTCGCGGCGTTTCTGCCGGAGATCCTCGCGCTTTTCCTCGATGCGCTTGATCATCAGGTTGAGCTGGCCGACTTCGCCGGGCGGCTCCTTGTACATCTGGATGATTTCGCGAATCTCGTTGATCGAGAAGCCAAGCCTTTTGCCGCGCATGATCTGGCGAATGAGCTGCCGGTCGGAGGGGCGAAACAGCCGCGTGCGGCCGCGCCGCACCGGCTGCACCAGTCCTTCGTCCTCGTAAAAGCGCAGCGTCCGCGTCGACACGTCGAACTCGCGGGTCAACTCGGTGATCGAATAATATTCTCGCATTGCCACTCCCACACGCCGAAACACCGGGGCGATCGCCATGGCGGCGTCACCCTTCTGTCCCGAACCAAAACCCATGCCATGCCGGAATCGACATGGCGCCCCGCGCGAGCCTCGCACGGCATTTACGTAAAAGTCAATTGAGCCAAAAGGCGTGCCTTCAGGGCACGCCGAACCACCACGTGGCAATGCCGAGAAATGCAAAGAAACCGACGACGTCGGTAACCGTGGTGACGAAGACCGCCGAAGCGACCGCCGGATCGACCTTGAAACGATCGAGCAGCAGCGGGATCAGGATGCCGGCCAGGGCGGCCACGAACATGTTGATGATCATCGCCGCCGCGATGATCCCGCCCAGATTGGGATCACGGAACCAGGCTGCCGCGACGATGCCGATCAGGATGGCGAAGACGATGCCGTTGATGAAGCCGACACCCATCTCGCGGCGAATGATGCGGCCGGCATTGTAGATGTCGAGATCCCTGGTCGCCAACGCCCGCACGGTGACGGTCATGGTTTGCGAGCCGGCATTGCCGCCCATGCCCGCGACGATCGGCATCAGCACCGCCAGTGCCACGATGTGTTCGATCGTGCGGTCGAACAGGCTGATCACCGACGCCGCCAGGAACGCGGTCAGAAGGTTGATCAGCAGCCACGGAACGCGTGAGCGCGAGGTCGAAAAGATGCTGTCGGAAAGCTCTTCGTCGCCGACGCCGCCCATGCGCATCAGATCTTCCTCGGCCTCCTGCTGGATGACGTCGACGACATCGTCGATGGTCAGAACGCCAACCAGCCGTTCGTTCTCGTCGACGACCGCGGCCGACAAAAGATCGTAC
>NZ_RZQE01000291.1:0-7673 GCF_004022955.1 Mesorhizobium sp. M7A.F.Ca.US.002.01.1.1
AGGTGGAGGCCTATGCGCGCAGCACTTGCGGCGAGCCGTTCGAGCCGTTTCTCATCGACACGGTGGCGCGCACCGATGGACGGGCGCGGCGCCTGATGTTCGAAAAGTTCGCGGCCGGCACTGGCCGGAACCAGCGCGAGATCGTGGCCGGCAAGACGCCGCCGATCGCCGTTCTGAACGGCATCGACGAGCCATTCGTCAACACCGATTTCGTCTCGGCTGTGAAATTCTCCAATCTATGGGAAGGCAAGGCGCATCTGCTCGACAAATCCGGCCACGCGCCGTTCTGGGATTCGCCCGATCGCTTCGATCCGGTCTTCGCCCGCTTCCTGGCGAGCGTCGACAGAGCGTAGGTCCGTCGGAAAACCGGCGCCACGGACCCGCCTTCGCGTTGGGTGGGTGACAATCACGCGCATCTGCCGTATATTGACATAAACATATCCTTATGTGACATGAAAAGGCCTGTCGCCAAAGGGATAAAAAATGTCGCAGAATTCTGCCTCGCTGGACGCATTGTTCGGCCCCGTCGCGGCAAAACCGGACGGCTCGGAAGTGCTTGCCGCGCTGACAGCGGCGGCACGCGAGCGCATTCTCATCCTCGACGGCGCCATGGGCACGCAGATCCAGGGCCTCGGGTTTAACGAGGACCAATTCCGCGGCGAGGCTTTCGCCGGCTGCGCCTGCCATCAGCAGGGCAACAACGATCTCCTGATCCTGACCCAGCCCGGGGCGATCGAGGAGATCCATTATCAATACGCCATCGCAGGCGCCGACATCCTGGAGACCAATACTTTCTCCTCGACCTCGATCGCCCAGGCCGACTACGGCATGGAAGATGCCGTCTATGCGCTGAACCGCGATGGCGCGCGGCTGGTCAGGCGCGCCGCTGTTCGGGCCGAGCAGCAGGACGGCAAGCGAAGGTTTGTCGCCGGAGCGCTCGGGCCGACCAACCGCACCGCCTCGATGTCGCCCGACGTCAACAATCCCGGCTATCGCGCCGTGACCTTCGACGATTTGCGCCTCGCCTATGGCGAGCAGCTGCGCGGGTTGATCGATGGCGGCGCCGACATCATCCTGATCGAGACCATCTTCGACACGCTGAACGCCAAGGCGGCGATCTTCGCGGCGGAAGAGATCTTCATCGAGAAGGGCGTGCGCCTGCCCGTGATGATATCGGGCACCATCACGGACCTCTCCGGCCGCACGCTGTCGGGCCAGACGCCGACCGCCTTCTGGCATTCGGTGCGGCACGCCAGCCCCTTCACCATCGGCCTCAACTGCGCGCTCGGCGCCAACGCCATGCGAGCGCATCTGGCCGAAATATCCGGTGTCGCCGACACCTTTGTCTGCGCTTATCCGAATGCCGGCCTGCCCAACGAATTCGGCCGGTATGACGAAAGCCCGGACTTCATGGCCGCCCAGATCGAGGATTTCGCGCGTGAGGGACTGGTCAATGTCGTCGGCGGCTGCTGCGGCTCGACGCCGGAGCACATCCGCGCCATCGCCGAGGCGGTGCGGAAGTATCCGCCGCGCGCCATTCCGGACATTGAGCCCAGGATGCGCCTGTCCGGGCTGGAGCCATTCACGCTCACCGACGAGATCCCCTTCGTCAATGTCGGCGAGCGAACCAATGTCACCGGCTCGGCCAAGTTCCGGAAACTGATCACGGCGGGCGACTATGTCGCCGCGCTCGACGTCGCCCGCGACCAGGTCGCCAACGGCGCGCAGATCATCGACATCAACATGGACGAGGGTCTGATCGATTCGAAGAAGGCCATGGTCGAATACCTCAACCTGATCGCCGCCGAGCCGGACATCGCCCGCGTTCCTGTCATGGTCGACAGTTCGAAATGGGAGATCATCGAAGCCGGCTTGAAATGCGTGCAGGGCAAGCCGCTGGTCAACTCCATCTCGATGAAGGAGGGCGAAGAAGCCTTCCTGCATCATGCCAGGCTGGTCCGCGCCTATGGCGCCGCCGTCGTCGTTATGGCCTTCGACGAGGAAGGCCAGGCCGACACCAAGGCGCGCAAGGTCGAGATCTGCACCCGCGCCTACAAGCTCCTGACCGAGCAGGCCGGCTTCCCGCCCGAGGACATCGTCTTCGATCCCAATGTCTTCGCCATCGCCACCGGCATCGAGGAGCACGACAATTACGGCGTCGACTTCATCGAGGCGGCCGGCGAGATCACCGCGACGCTGCCGCATGTCCACATTTCCGGCGGCGTGTCGAACCTGTCTTTCTCGTTCCGTGGCAACGAGCCGGTGCGCGAGGCCATGCATGCCGTATTCCTTTACCATGCCATCCAGCGCGGCATGGACATGGGCATCGTCAATGCCGGCCAGCTCGCCGTCTACGATACGATCGAGCCTGATCTGCGCGAGGCCTGCGAGGATGTCGTGCTCAACCGCGCGCCGAAGGCCGGCGGCACCGCCACCGAACGCATGCTGGAGATCGCCGAACGCTTCAAGGGCACGGCCGGCAAGGAAGCGCAGGAGCGCGATCTCGCCTGGCGCGAATGGACTGTCGAACAGCGGATCAGCCACGCGCTGGTCAACGGCATCACCGAATTCATCGACGCCGACACCGAGGAAGCGCGGCTTGCCGCCGAGCGGCCGCTGCATGTCATCGAAGGCCCGCTGATGGCCGGCATGAACGTCGTCGGCGATCTGTTCGGCGCGGGAAAGATGTTCCTGCCGCAAGTGGTGAAGTCGGCGCGGGTGATGAAGCAGGCGGTGGCTGGACTGCTGCCGCACATGGAAGCCGAGAAGCTGGCAAACGCCGCCAACGGCATCGACAATGGCGAACGTAAAACGGCCGGAAAAATCCTGATGGCGACGGTCAAGGGCGATGTCCATGACATCGGCAAGAACATCGTCGGCGTGGTTCTCGCCTGCAACAATTACGAGATCATCGATCTCGGCGTCATGGTGCCGGCGGCCAGGATCCTGCAGACGGCGCGCGAGCAAAATGTCGATATCATCGGCCTATCCGGCCTGATTACGCCGTCGCTGGACGAGATGGCGCACATGGCTGCCGAGATGGAGCGTGAAGGCTTCGACATTCCGCTGCTGATCGGCGGCGCGACGACCAGCCGCGTGCACACGGCGGTGAAGATCCACCCGCGTTACAGCAAGGGGCAGACGGTCTATGTCACCGACGCCAGCCGCGCGGTCGGCGTGGTCTCATCCTTGCTGTCCAACGAGAGCAAGGATGGCTTTGTCGATACGGTGCGCGCCGAATACAAGAAGGTCGCCGATGCGCATGCCCGCTCGGAAGCCGACAAGCAGCGTTTGCCGCTGGCCAAGGCGAGGGCCAATGCGCATCGGATAGACTGGTCTGAATATGAGCCGCCGAAGCCGTCCTTCGCAGGCGTGAAGGTGTTCGAGAACTGGGACCTGACCGAGCTCGCGCGCTACATCGATTGGACGCCGTTCTTCCAGACCTGGGAGCTGAAGGGCCGCTATCCCAAGATATTGGAGGATGAGGCGCAAGGTGCCGCCGCACGCCAGTTGTTCGAGGATGCGCAGGCGATGCTGAACAAGATCATTGCCGAAAAGTGGTTCGCGCCGCGCGGCGTCATCGGCTTCTGGCCGGCCAACGCCGTCGGCGACGACATCAGGCTGTTTACGGACGAGAAGCGGTCGCAGGAACTGGCGACGTTCTTCACCTTGCGCCAGCAACTGACCAAGCGCGACGGCAAGGCCAATGTTGCCCTGTCGGATTTCGTCGCGCCGGCGGAGTGCGGCAAGGCCGATTACATCGGCGGCTTCATCGTCACCGCCGGCATCGAGGAGGTGGCGATCGCCGAACGCTTCGAACGCGCCAACGACGACTATTCCTCGATCATGGTCAAGGCGCTGGCCGACCGCTTCGCCGAAGCCTTTGCCGAGCGCATGCATGAGAAGGTGCGCAAGGAATTCTGGGGCTACGCGTCAGATGAAGCGCTGGCGCCCGACGAGCTGATCGGCGAACCCTATCGCGGCATCCGACCGGCGCCCGGCTATCCGGCTCAGCCCGACCATACGGAGAAGGCGACTTTGTTCCGGCTGCTCGATGGCGAAGGCAATGCCGGCGTGAGACTGACCGAAAGCTATGCGATGTGGCCGGGCTCATCCGTCTCGGGGATCTATCTGGCGCATCCCGAAAGCTATTATTTCGGCGTCGCCAAGGTCGAACGCGACCAGGTCGAGGATTATGCGCGCCGCAAGGCGATGCCGTTGACCGAGGCCGAGCGCTGGCTTGGCCCCATCCTCAACTACGTGCCGGCACACTATGCCGAGGCGGCTGAATAGCCGATGCCGGCGCGCCTGACGGAAGCGACAGGCGAATGCCGATCGCTTCTCCAGTGTCATCCTGGCCCGCTTCGATTCCTGTGGGCTATTGCATGGCCGACGGGTTCATCCACAGCAGCTCCCAGACGTTGCCGTCCGGATCTTCGATGTGGCGGTTGAACATGAAACCAAGATCCTGCGCCGGGTTGGGATCGGCGCGACCGCCTGCCGCCACGCCCTTCTCGATTACGACATTGACCTCGTCCTTGCTGTCGACGGTTAGTGCGATCAACATCTGGCTGTCCCGCTTGGGGTCGCCGATCGGGCGCGCTGTGAACTGGCTGTAATGCTGGTGCGTCAGCAACATGACCCCGATCGAGTCTGAGAACATGATCGAGCTGGACTGGTCGCTCGAGAACTGCGGGTTCAGCGTGCCCCCGATCGCGAGATAGAACTTGGTCGCCGCCTGCAGATCGCGTACCGGTAGATTGAGGAAGATCATTTTGGTCATCGGTCTAAGCCTTGCTGCCGTTGATGGGTACTAGCCAGTCTAGTACTGTAACTATGGCTACCATGCGGGAACGGTACCGTCTAGTACCGGTTGAGAGGCGCTATGAAAATTGATGGTGAGACCAGGTCGGCTCGCAAGGATCGTGAAATCATTGAAGCGGCTACGGCCGCCTTCATCGCCAAGGGCTATGATGGAACCAGCATGGAAGAGATCGCCACCAAAGCAGGCGCATCCAAGCAGACTGTCTACAAGCATTTCACGGACAAGGAGACGCTTTTCGGCGAAGTCGTCGAGTCCACCGCCAGCCAGACCAACGATGTCGTCGAGTCCGTGACGATGCTGCTTTCCGAGGCGAAATTCATGGAGGGTGGGCTACAGCAGCTTGCCCGACGCATGACAACGACGCTGATGGACGAAGAGCTGCTGAAGCTGCGGCGTCTGATTATCGCCAACGCGGATCGGATGCCGCAGCTTGGCCGGAGCTGGTATGAAAAAGGTTTTGAACGCATGCTTGCCTCGGTGGCATCATGCTTTCAAAAGCTTACCAGTCGAGGCCTGTTGCAGACCAGCGATCCCCGTCTGGCGGCCAGCCATCTCTTCGGAATGCTTCTCTGGATCCCAATGAACGAAGCCATGTTCACCGGAAGCAACCCGCGTTCGAAGGCGGACCTCGAGCGGCACGCCGATGCTTCGGTCGAAGCATTCCTTGCCGCCTATGGGGCGCGGCCGAAATAGTCGCGCGCCGCTCCGCCAGCGATGCTTATTGTGGTCGATTGTCCGTCCACGCCAGCGTCTTTTGCTTAAGGCCGGTGGCGGAGTCGGTTTAGGCACAGGATGCTCGCTTACGATCCAAGGCTGCGATAAACCCAGGGCAGCCGTCTTTGCAGCTGGAGCGTCAAATGACCGTACTCACCCGACGCCGGCTTTTGAAAACGGCAGCGATTGCCGGCGCAGGCGGGGTCGGGCTTTCGGCCATGGGCCGGCTTGGTGGCTGGGCCGCTGCCACGCCTGAGCCGGTGGTTTTGCAGACGGCAAAGATCCAGGCGAAGCTGATGGATATCGGCCAGACCAGGGATGTGCTGACCTATGGCAACGCCGGAATGCCGCCCGTGCTCAGAATGAAAAAAGGCCAGCCCTTCGCTGCACGCCTTGTCAACGCGATCGACGATCCGACGACGATCCACTGGCACGGTATTCGCGTTCCAAACAAGATGGACGGCGTGCCGTTCCTGGTCCAGCCCTACGTCTACACCGGCGATCATTTCGACTACGCCTTCACGCCGCCCGATGCCGGCACCTTCTGGTACCACCCGCATTGCAACACGCTGGAGCAGATGGGCCATGGCCTGACCGGCGTGATCGTGGTCGAGAATCCCAACGATCCGAAATTCGATGCCGAAATCGTCCTCAATTTGCGCGACTGGCGCCTCGGCGACGACGGTCAGTTCATCGACCAGTTCCGGCCGCGCGATGCCGCGAGAACCGGAACTTACGGCACGGTGCGCACCGCCAATTGGCTCGACCAGCCGCAATATGATGCGCCGGCCGGCGGACTGGCGCGGCTGCGCGTCGCCATCACCGACGTGACGCGAATCTACGCTTTTCACGTCGACGGTGCAAAGGCGACTGTCATGGCGCTCGACGGCAATCCGGTGCCTGAGCGTTTTTCGCCCGATGCCTTGCTGCTTGGACCCGGCCAGCGCATGGAGCTGGCCATACGCATGCCCGACGAGGAAGGCGCGATCGTCAGCTTGAGGGAGGTCAGAGGCACCAAGCCAAAAATCCTGGCAACCCTGCGCGCGACAGGAAACTCCCTCAAACGGGACATTCGGGATCTTGCTCCACTGGAGCTCAATCCGGTGGCGGAAGTGGATCTCGCCAGTGCCAGGCATATTTCCCTGGCGCTCAGCGCCACGGCGGAAAACGTCCCGAGCGATGGCATCTGCGGCTCGCTTGGCTACAGTTTCTGGGCCATCAACAAAGTGCCGTGGCCCGGCGACACCAAGGATCCGACCGCGCCTCTGGCCGAACTGAAGCTTGGCCAAAGCTATGTCATCGACATGGAGAACCTGACGCCGCAATCCCATCCTATGCATCTGCACGGCATGAGCTTCAAGGTGCTGTCGTCCTCGACGCGCCAGGTTCAGCCTGTCATTTCCGACACCTATCTCATCCAGCCCAACGAGAAGGTTCAGCTCGGTTTCGTCGCCGATAATCCCGGCGACTGGCTGCTGCACTGCCACATCATCGAGCACCAGAAATCGGGAATGACGAGCTACGTCAGGGTGGTGTGAAGCCGCGTCAGCCTGCGCGTGGCGTCTGGACCGTCACTTGCGCAATTGAGCCTCGATCTCGTCGAGCACTTTGTCCTTGCCGATGCCGGTGAGGAAGGCGAGGCCCTTGATGACCGGCTTGGTCACCGAAGCGGAGATCGGGGTGGTTGCGACGATGAAGTCGACATTGTCGGCCAGTCCGGGCACTTCGGTGGCCTTTGCCTGCTGGGCATTGAAGGTGAGGCCGCGTTTCTTCATTTCCTCGGTGACGGCGACGTTGACCGCGGTCGAGGTGGCGATGCCCGTGCCGCAGGCGAAGAGAATGGTTTTCTGTCTGGACATCTCTGCTTCTCCTTGGTTATCAGCCGAGTACGGCTCGCACGTCTTCGAGGGTTCTGGCCGACCTCAAATCATCCAAGGCTTGCGGGTTCTGGATGGTGGCCATGACGGCCTGCAGCGCCTCAATCTGCTTGTCCTTGTCGTTGATGGCAAGCAGGAAAACGAAGCCGACCGGCAGCATCTCGTCGGGATCCTCCATGTTGGCGAAGGTCACTGGTTGCTTCAATGTGCCCATCGCGATGCCAGGCTTCAGCACATGCTCCGGATCGGTGTGCGGC
>NZ_RZQE01000292.1:0-7644 GCF_004022955.1 Mesorhizobium sp. M7A.F.Ca.US.002.01.1.1
CATCTCTCGCACGACCCGGGCGAACGCCTGCTGGTCGCCGAGCTTGGCCGACAATCCGTCGAGGTCGGCCTTGGCCTTCTCCTCGACCCAGGGGCGCCAGAGCTCGACCAGCCGCTCGCCGCTTTTCGGGACCGGACGGCCGGTCAGCTTCTCGCGCACCATCAGGGCAAGAGCTTCCTCGATCGGCGCGTCGGCCTTGTCCTTGATGTCGACGAGGTTGGCCTTGGCGTATTTGTCCTCCAGCATCGAACCGATATTGTCGGCGACACCCTGCATGGCGCGTGAGCCGATCGCCTCGACGCGGGCCTGTTCGACCGCGTCATAGATGGCGCGGGCCGCCTTGCCTTCCGGCGCCAGCTTGGTGTGGATGCGCACATCGTGGCAGGCGCGCTTCAGCGCCATGGAATCGCCGAGGCCGCGGGTGATCGCAATATCGGTCTTCGACGCCTTCTTCGGCAATTCGGGCAGACGCGCACGGCTGCCGGCGAGCGCCGGCCGGTCCTTGGCGAAACCGACTTCCAGTTCCTTGTCGCCGGCAATGGCGCGCATGCAGACGGTGACGGCACGCTTGAAGCTGTCGGCTTCAGAGCCCGTCTTCGACTTGTTGCGCGTGTTGTCGCCCGGACCCGCCATCATCTATCTCTATTGTACCGCTGGCCGCTGGCCAAGCTGAGTGCGCAGGAGGCCGATAATCTCTTCGACCGAGATCGTAAAATAGCCGCCTTTCCCACTGTCATATGCCTGTCTCCAATGACTGTATCCGTGGTCAAACCCGTCGGGAATTGGACGAACACCCTCAAGTTCAACCAGACTTTCTCTCAGTACGTCAGCCGCTACAGGGAGGTGAGGGATTGTTTGCAGCTGCTTTCCGTCATTAGGTATCGGCGCGTCAGAGACTGAGATCGATACGATCGGCTGACTTTCGCCTTCCAGATAATCGACAGCGCCTATGATCACACGCGAGGATACTGGTGTCGCGCCGTGATACGTCCAAGTCTGCCCAGGTTTGAGTGGTTGGTTCTGGGCCATGGCTGCCTGACTGAGACCAAAGCAGAGGAATACAAGACTCCATAGGAACGTCCGGTGGGTCGTTCCCATGGAGCGGTCTTACCCCAGGACCACGTTGGCGGCGCTCTCGGGCAGATCCTCGCCGAAGGCGCGCTGGTAGAACTCGGCCACCACCGAGCGCTCCAGTTCGTCGCACTTGTTGAGGAAGGTCAGCCGGAACGCCATGCCGATATTGCCGAATATCTCGGCATTCTCTGCCCAGGTGATCACCGTGCGCGGGCTCATCACGGTCGACAGATCGCCGTTGATGAAGGCCGAGCGCGTCATGTCAGCGACGCGCACCATCTTGTTGACGATGTCCTTGCCCTTGCCGTCGCGATAGTGCTTGGCCTTGGCCAGCACGATGGCGACTTCATTGTCGTGCGGCAAATAATTCAGCGTGGTGACGATCGACCAGCGGTCCATCTGGGCCTGGTTGATCTGCTGGGTGCCGTGATAGAGGCCGGTGGTGTCGCCCAGGCCGACCGTGTTGGCGGTCGAGAACAACCGGAAGGCCGGATGCGGGCGGATAACCCGGCTCTGGTCGAGCAGCGTCAGCCGGCCTGACGATTCCAGCACGCGCTGGATGACGAACATCACATCCGGACGGCCGGCATCATACTCGTCGAAGCACAGCGCGACATTGTGCTGGTAGGCCCAGGGCAGGATGCCGTCGCGGAATTCGGTGATCTGCAACCCGTCCTTGACCACGATCGCGTCCTTGCCGACGAGATCGATACGGCTGACATGGCTGTCGAGGTTGACGCGCACGCAGGGCCAGTTGAGGCGGGCGGCGACCTGTTCGATATGGGTCGACTTGCCGGTACCGTGATAGCCCGACACCATGACGCGGCGGTTGTAGGCAAAGCCCGCAAGGATCGCCATCGTCGTGTTCTTGTCGAACAGATAGTCCGGGTCGATGTCGGGCACATGCTCCGATGTCACCGAATAGGCCGGCACCACCATCTTGGATTCGAAGCCGAATTTCTCCTTCACCGACACCGTCGTGTCGGGCAGGTTGGCGATGTCGCGATCGACCTTGTTCATATCTCTCAACGTCTCCACGGGCGAAACGTCTGATTTCGCCGGCAATCGATTTTGTCCGGGGGCGGTCTTAAAGCCTTTTCCAACCTTATGAAAGTTGGAAAACGACACGAACCGTATGGTCGCTCAGCACAGGCCCGCCTGTTTGAGCACGCGATAGGCTTGCAGCACATCGCGGAACCGGTCTTCCGAACCTCTGTCGCCACCATTCGCATCCGGATGGTGTAGTTTCACCAGTTCCTTATAGCGCGCCTTGATCTCCTTGCCAGTCGCCTTTGTATCAAGACCAAGCGTTTCCAGCGCCTTGGCCTCAAGCGGCTTGGCCTTGCGCTCGCGCGCCTCGCGCGGATCCTTGGGTCCCTTGAACAGGTCGAACGGGTCGCGCATGCGGTTATAGTAGCCGGCGCGGCCGGAACGCATCTGGGCCATATCGGGCGACGACCGGGTCGAGGCCCCGTTGGCGCCCATCTTCCAGGTCGGCCGGTGCCCGGTCATGGCTTCCTTCTGGAAGCGCGCGACCTCGGTGTCCGGTACGCCGGAAAAGTAGTTGAAGCCCTTATTGTACTCGCGCACATGATCGAAGCAGAAGTGGAAATACTCACCCTCCTTCATGCGCCCGACCGGCGCACGATGGGTGCCCGCTTCCTTGCAGCCGTCCCACTGGCAGATCGGCGAGTGCGACTTCAGCTCCGCGTCCTTGTCGGGGCGGACGCGAATCTTCTCGAAATATTTGGGGTACGGCTTCATCTTACCCATTTATGGGGCGTTCGCAGATGCGAAACAAGAATTGACATTTTCGCGATCATCGCCCTAACCGCTGAATCGCGGCATAAAGCAGGCGAATGGCGGATTTTGTTGCGCGGCGGCGGCCCCTCGCGAAACCGATTTTCGGTTTCCAGGCCGAGACGCCAACGATATGTGGTGAAGGGAGATGGCGATGTCCATACAGGCGACCATGGAAGACAAGCTCAACAAGGCATTTTCGCCGGACAGGCTGGTTATCATCAACGAGAGCCATCTCCATGCCGGCCACCACCATCACGGCTCCGACCATCACGGCACTTACGACGGCACCGGCGAGACGCATTTTCGCGTCCGCGTCGTCGCTTCCGCCTTTGCCGGCATGAGCCGCATCGACCGTCACCGCGCCGTCAACGAACTGCTTGCCGACGAACTGAAGGCCGGCGTGCATGCGCTGGCGATCGAACCCGCGGCTCCCGGCGAAAAGACCCGCTGGTAGGTCGCTTCCCCGCGCTCAGAGCACCGCTTCGATGAGGAACGGCCCGCGCCGTGACAGCGCACTGTCCAGCAACGCGTCGAAGCGCTCGCACGTATCGGCGCGAGCCGCCTCCACGCCCATGCCTTTGGCCAGCGATACCCAGTCGAGCGAGGGATGGTCGAGGTCGAGCATGCGCCTGGCGTTCTCGCCGATGGCGCCGACGCCGACATTCTTCATCTCGCCATGCAGGATCGCATAGGTTCGGTTGGAAAACACGATCGTCACCACGTCGAGCTTTTCCCGCGCCTGCGTCCACAATCCCTGCACCGTGTACATGCCGCTGCCGTCGGCTTCGAGATTGACCACCTTGCGGTCGGGACAGGCGATTGCCGCCCCGGTCGCCATCGGGATGCCGCCACCGATCGATCCGCCCGTGCCCATCATGTAGTCGTGCGGCGCGGCAAAGGCCGACAGCGCGAAGAAACGCCTGGCCGAGGTGACCGCTTCATCGCAGACGATCGCATCGGCCGGCAGTTTGCGCGCCACCGAAAGTGCGACGGCATCTTCCGTCAGCTTGCCGTTCGGCGTTGCCTCGTCGGGAAAAGCGGCCGCCAGCACCTTGTGTTGCGACGGCTGGATGCCAAGTTCGTCGCGAAGCGCCTCCAGCGCCGCATGCAGATCGTCGCCATGGGCGGCCAATGTCAGCACCTCGCAGCCTTCCCGGACAAGCCGTCCCGGTTTTCCCGGATAGGCGAAGAAGGCAACCGGCTCCTTTGCGCCGACCAGGATCAGAACATCGACGTCGCTCAGCACAGCCATCGCCGCATCGACCGGATAGGGGATGCGGATCGGCGCGGCACGCCCGCGCCCGCGTTGCATCCGTGCGATCAGAACCTCGCCGAACAGCCGGACGTCGCTGCCCGCCGAGATCTGCCCGGCGATGGCAAGCGCATCGGCGCGAGCGGCCTTTCCGCGAACGATCATGCCGGCCCGGCCCGGAGCGGCACGGATCGCCGCGGCGACCTTGCGTACCGCGTCCATATCGACGGCCGGCGCTGGCACCAGCCTCACCTTGCCGGGCAAAACCGCCTCGACTTCGCCCCAGGCGGCATCCGCCGGCAGGATCAGGGTCGCGACGCCGGGTGGTGTCAGCGAGGCGCGAAAGGCCGCTTCAGCTGCCGGCACGACATCGGCCGGACCCTTGACGCGGCCGACCCAGTTGGACATCGGCGCCGCAAGGCTCTCGATATCGCTGGTGAGTGGGGCATCGAGCGGCAGATGGTAAGAGGCGTGGTCGCCGACGATGTTGATCATCGGGCTGAAGGCACGCCGGGCATTGTGCATGTTGGCCAGCCCATTGGCCAGGCCGGGACCGGTATGCAGCAGCGTCGCGGCCGGCCGATCGGCCATCCGCGCATAGCCATCGGCGGCACCCGTCACGACGCCTTCGAACAGCCCGAGCACGCAACGCATTTTCGGCTTGCGGTCAAGCGCTGCAACGAAGTGCATTTCGGAGGTGCCGGGATTGGCGAAGCAGACCGTCACATCATTGGCCAGAAGCACGTCACACAGGACATCGGCGCCGTTCATGCAATTCCCTCCCGCTCAAGATCGCAGAGCAGTTGCACCCGCGAGCACCTGCAGCAATGTCTTGCCGCTACTTTTGATCTAATCCAGTGCCGTAAAGATCAGCCAACCGTCGATTTCAGGAATGCCAGCGCGGCCGCGGTCAGCGCGTCGCCGTCCTCGCCGAAATCGGGATTGATCGACATATGCGTATAGGCGCTGCCGTCGAACAGCGTAACCTTGGTGCCCGTCGAGCGCAGGCGCTCGGCAAAGGCCTTGGAGTCCTCGCTCCGGCCCGATGCCCGCGAATAGGCGATGAAAGTCGGCGGGTGCTTGCGGCCGTCGACATAGCTGGCCGGCGAAAGTGCCGCCCATTGCGCGGGATCGGAAAAGACGCGGGCATAGGCCCGGACCATACCGCCATTTTTGGCAAGTGCTGCAAGATCATAGGCCCTGGTGTCGTCGAGGATGAGCGCGGCTATGCCCGGCAATCCGCCGCGCATGCCGGTCAGCGCAACCAGATGGCAGCCGGCCGAATGGCCCATGCCGACGATGCGGTTGGGATCGCCGCCATGCCGGGCGATGTTGGCCCTGATGTAGGCATAGGCCTTTTCGACGTCACCAGCCTGGGTGGCGACATTGGCCTGCGGCAGCATGCGGTAATCAATGGAGACGAAGCAGAAGCCGTTGGCGAGCAGGAAGGCCGGTTTGGCGTCCACCTGACTGCGTTTGCCAAACTGCCAGGTGCCGCCATGAACGAAAAACACGACCGGCAGGCCGATTGCACCATCGGGCGCGTAGATGTCGAGCTTGGCCGGCCCGTAGTCGAAGGTTTCTGGCGTGGGCCGGCGTGTTTTCCACGCGGCCGACGCTTCCAACGGCAGCATCGCCGCCATGGAGGCCATGATCAGGCTTCGTCGATCGATCATCATTGTCTCCTGGCAAAGCAAGACTGCACGCGGCCGCCCCAGCCGTCCAGTCAGGGGTTCGCAACACACCCGCTACCCGCGCTGAATACGGCTCCGCAACGAGCGCTTTGGTCTCGCGGAGTAGCCTCAATCCTTAAGATCGCGGCCACCTCTTCACATGAAGGGAACAAACGGTGCCCCCCGGCAGTTGAATGCGTGGTGAGCCGAATGGAAGCCACAGCGGCTCCGAGGGCAAAAGCATCATGCGAGAGAACCAGTCTGACGTCTTCGATCTCTTTTCGGAAATTTACACCAACGCGGCGCAGGAAGAGATCAGCATCCAGCAATATCTCCTTGCCTGCCGCGAGGACAAGTCGATGTATGCCTCGGCGCCTGAACGGATGGTCGAGGCGATCGGCGAGCCGAACCTGGTCGACACCAGCAAGGATGAGCGGCTCGGCCGTATTTTCTCCAACCGGACCCTGAAAGTGTACCCCTCCTTCGCCGATTTCTACGGCATGGAGGATACAATCGAGCGCATCGCCGGCTATTTTCGCTATGCGTCCCAGGGGCTCGAGGAGCGCAAGCAAATCCTCTATTTGCTCGGCCCGGTGGGCGGCGGCAAATCCTCCCTTGCCGAGCGGCTGAAGAAGTTGATGGAACAGCGCCCGATCTACACGCTGAAGGTCGGCAACCAGGTCAGCCCGGTTTTCGAATCGCCGCTTGGCCTTTTCCATCCCGATCGCATGGGCGACCTGCTGGAGGATAAATACGGCATTGCCCGGCGCCGCTTGAATGGGCTCATTTCGCCATGGGCGGCCAAGCGCCTCGACGAACTTTCCGGCGACATTTCCAAGTTCAGCGTCGTCAAGCTGATGCCGTCGCGACTGCGCCAGATCGGCATCGCCAAGACCGAGCCCGGCGACGAGAACAATCAGGACGTCTCGGCCCTGGTCGGCAAGGTGGACATCCGGCAATTGGAAAACTTCAGCCAGTCCGATCCGGACGCCTATTCCTATAGCGGTGGACTGAACCGGACCACCCAGGGCCTGCTTGAATTCGTCGAAATGTTCAAGGCGCCTATCAAGGTCCTGCATCCGCTGCTGACGGCTACCCAGGAAGGCAGCTACAACGGCACCGAAAATTTCGGCGCCTTTCCCTACCAGGGGATCATCGTGGCCCATTCCAACGAGTCGGAATGGCTGCAGTTCAAGAACAACAAGAACAATGAGGCTTTTCTCGATCGCATCCTCGTCGTCAAGGTGCCGTATTGCCTGCGGATAACCGAAGAGCGGCAGATCTACGAGAAACTGTTGCGGGAGAGCGAATTGGCCGCCAGTCCCTGCGCTCCAGAGGTGCTGGACATCCTCAGCCGGTTTACCGTCTCGACCCGCTTGGCCGAGCACGACAATTCGCCGCTCTACACCAAGATGCGCGCCTATGATGGCGAGAACCTCAAGGAAGTCGACCCCAAGGCAAAGTCGGTTCAGGAATATCGGGACGCCGCCGGCGTCGATGAGGGCATGGCAGGCGTCAGCACGCGCTTTGCCTTCAAGATCCTGTCGCAGACCTTCAACTACGACACCGAAGAGGTGGCCGCCGACCCCGTGCATCTCATGTACATCCTGGAGGAGGCAATCAAGCGCGAACAGTTTCCGAAGGAGACGGAAGCCGCCTATCTGGAGTTCATCAAGTCCGAGCTGGCCGCGCGGTATGCCGAATTCATCGGCCATGAGATCCAGAAAGCCTATCTGGAATCCTACAGCGAGTACGGCCAGAACCTTTTCGACCGCTACATCGCCTATGCCGACGCTTGGATCGAAGACCAGGACTACAAGGATCCCGACACAGGCCAGATCC
>NZ_RZQE01000293.1:0-7559 GCF_004022955.1 Mesorhizobium sp. M7A.F.Ca.US.002.01.1.1
GCTGTGGGCTGCAGGCTATGCGCTCGGCTCCTCGCTGGAGAATTCGCTAGTGATCGGCGACGACAACCGCGTCATCAACATGGGCGGCCTGCGCTATCCCAACGAATTCGTGCGCCATAAAACGCTGGACGCCATGGGCGACCTGGCGCTGGCCGGTGCCCGTTTCATCGGCTGCTTCCGCTCCTATCGCGGCGGCCACAGGATGAATGCCGCGGCCCTGCGCCGCCTGCTGTCGGATCGCACGGCGTTCGAGATCGTCGAGACGACGCGCCGGGAGCGTGGCCGCAGCGCCGAGATGAACGCCGTCAACGCGCCGCTCTACGCGCCCTGGATGATCTGATTTTCCCAGGTTTTTCGGGTTCCATGGGCGATAGCGCGTGTTGCAGGAATGCACCACCCGCCAGTGAAATTGCGTTGATGTCCAAGCTGCGTCCGGCCGCCACAAAAATGTGCGATTGGCCGGAGATAGCGTTGCCGGGCAAGGCGGTTATGGTTTATGGCTGCTGCCGTCGATTAGTGCATGTCGTTCAAAAGTGGGGACCAGTTTTGAAACAATGGCATGCAACTGGCATTGAAATAGCGCCGAAAGGGCGAGATCCAATCATGTTCTTCAAGCGAGTTGGTCAATTGAAAGCACCGCAGAGGGCCGTTTTCCTGGCGCTTTCAGTAGTTGTTCCATCGCTCTTCCTGTCGGCCTGCATGTCGTCGGAGAAAGATATCGACCTGTCGACCTATGTCGACCAGACCGAGCCGGCCGATGTTCTCTATAACCAGGGCCTTGCCAATCTCAATGCCGGGCGCCTGCAGGAGGCGAGCCGCAAGTTCGACGCCGTCGACCGCCAGCATCCTTATTCGGAATGGGCCCGCAAATCGATGGTGATGGGCGCTTTCGCCGACTATCGCCAGGGCAATTACGACGAGGCGATCGGCTCGGCCAAGCGTTATCTCACGCTTTACCCGTCGACCGATGACGCTGCTTATGCGCAGTACATCATCGGCTTGAGCTACTACCGCCAGATCAAGGACGTGACGCAGGACCAGAAGGAAGCGCGTCAGACCGTCCAGACGATGCAGGATCTGGTGACGCGCTGGCCGACATCGGAATATGTCGACGACGCCAAGGAAAAGATCCGCTTCGCCAACGATCAGTTGGCCGGCAAGGAGATGCAGATCGGCCGCTACTATCTCGAGCGGCGTGAATACATTGCCGCCGTCAAGCGCTTCCGCACCGTGGTCGAGAACTATTCCAACACGCGCCATGTCGAGGAGGCGCTCGCGCGTCTGACCGAAAGCTATTACGCGATGGGTCTGACTTCGGAGGCGCAGACGGCCGCCGCCGTGCTCGGCACCAACTACCCTGACAGCTCGTGGTACAAGGATTCCTACAAGCTCTTGCAGAGCAATGGGCTCGCACCGCGCGAAAATGCAGGGTCGTGGATATCCAAGGCCGGAAAGATGATCACCGGCGCCTGACGTATGAGCATCGACTGAAGCGTTCACAGCGCTTTTCGGATTGATCCGGTGCTCAAACAAAAAGATAGTGCGGCGCTGCGACTGCAAATGGTCGCGTGCCGTTCTAGATTCGGGTTCTGATGCTTTCCAGACTGTCGATCCGCGATATCGTCCTGATCGAGAAGCTGGATATCGACTTCCAGCCGGGTCTTTCGGTGCTGACCGGCGAAACCGGTGCCGGCAAGTCCATCCTGCTCGATGCCTTGTCGCTGGCGCTTGGTGCGCGCGGCGACGCGTCGCTGGTGCGCCATGGCGCGGCGCAAGGCCAGGTCATCGCCGTCTTCGACGTGCCGCGCAACCATCCGGCCCGCACGCTGCTTGCCGACAATGCGATCGAGGATGACGGCGACATCATCCTTCGCCGCCTGCAGACCGCGGACGGCCGCACCCGTGTCTTCGTCAACGACCAGCCTTCGAGCGTCACCTTGATGCGCGATGTCGGGCGCGCGCTGGTCGAAATCCACGGCCAGCATGACGAACGCGCTCTGGTCGATCCCGGCGCTCACCGCGAGGTGCTCGACGCTTTTGGCGGCCATCTCGGCGCCGTTCGCTCAACTGGCGAGGCATGGCGGCATTGGCGCGCCTGCGAGCAGGAACTGTCGCGCCACCGTGCCAAGGTGGCGGCGGCCGCGCGCGAGGCCGACTATCTGCGTGCGGCGGTGGCGGAATTGACCAAGCTCGATCCGCAGCCGGGTGAGGAGACCGATCTTGCCGAACTGCGCGCGTCGATGATGCGGGCCGAGAAGATCGCGTCCGAAATCCATGACGCGCAGGATGTGCTGTCCGGCCCGTCCTCGCCCTTGCCGCAACTGGCCAGCCTGCTGCGGCGGCTGCAGCGCAAGGTGACCGAGGCGCCCGGCCTGCTCGACGACGTCGTCAAGTCGCTCGACGAGGCGATGTTGTCGCTTGACGCGGCGCAATCGGGGGTCGAGGCAGCACTGCGCGCCACCGAATATGATCCGCAGCGGTTGGAGAAGGCGGAGGAGCGGCTGTTTTCGCTGCGCGCGGCCTCGCGCAAGCACAGCGTCGCCGTCGACGATCTGGCGCAGCTTCGCGACACGATGTCGGCCGATCTTGCCGATCTCGATGCCGGCGAGGAGCGCCTGCACGGGCTGGAAAAGCAGGCCGCCGCGGCACGCGAGACCTACGACATTGCCGCCGCGCAGCTGTCCTCGCTTCGTCATGCGGCGGCGGTCGGCTTGACCAAGGCGGTCATGGCGGAATTGCCGGCGCTCAAGCTCGAACGCGCCGCCTTTATCGTGGAAATGAAGAGCGAGGCCGAGAGCCGCATGGAAGAGGGCATCGACCAGATCGAATTCTGGGTGCGCACCAATCCAGGCACGCGGCCCGGGCCGATGATGAAAGTGGCGTCCGGCGGCGAACTTTCGCGCTTCCTTCTGGCGTTGAAGGTCGCGCTGGCCGACCGCGGCTCGGCGCCGACGCTGGTTTTCGATGAAATCGATACTGGGGTGGGCGGCGCTGTCGCCGACGCGATCGGCCAGCGGCTGGCGCGGCTGTCGAAGCGCGTCCAGGTGCTCTCGGTGACGCATGCGCCACAGGTCGCGGCACGCGCGGCGACGCATTTCCTGATCTCCAAATCCGGCACCACCGACCGTGTCGCCACCGGCATTGCCGAGATGGACCGGCCGGCGCGGCAGGAAGAGATCGCGCGCATGCTGGCCGGCGCCACCATCACCGACGAGGCGCGCGCCGCCGCCGAGCGATTGCTGCGTGAAAACACCACGGCCGCATAAGAACAACAGGTGTCAGGGATCGAGTCAGGATATGGCTCCATCCTGCTGTTCAGGAATGATTTTCCCAAAATCCTGATCTATTGTGGCGGGCCACCGTCCGGGGAAGGAAAGCATGGCTGAAAAACCTGTCGATTCGCTCAGTGAGAGCGAGGCCGAAGCCGAGCTGAAGCGGCTGGCGGAAGAGATCGCCGAGCACGACCGGCGCTACCATACCGAAGATGCGCCTGTTATCACCGATGCCGAGTATGATGCGCTGGCGCGGCGCAACCTTGCCATCGAGGAGCGCTTTCCGGCGCTGGTGCGCGAGGATTCGCCATCGCTCAGGGTCGGAGCAGCGCCCGCGGAAGGCTTTACCAAGGTGCGCCATGCCGTGCCGATGCTCAGCCTTGCCAAGGCCTATACCGACGATGATGTCACGGATTTCATCGAACGCGGGCGGCGGTTCTTCGATCGCGACAAGGAACTCGACATTGCGTTCACGGCCGAACCGAAGATCGACGGGCTATCGGCTTCGCTGCGTTACGAAAACGGTGTGTTCGTGCAGGGCGCAACGCGTGGCAACGGCGCCGTCGGCGAAGACATCACCGCCAATTTGAAGACCATCGCCGACATCCCTGCAAAGCTGAAAGGCTCGGGCTGGCCCGAAACCATCGAGATACGCGGCGAGGTCTACATGACCTATGCGGAATTCGAGGCGCTGAAGCAGCGCTCGGCCGCCGTCGGCGGCCAGGACTACGTCAATCCGCGCAACACGGCGGCCGGGTCGCTGCGCCAGAAGGATCCGTCCGTCACCGCCAGCCGAAACCTCAAATTCTTCGCCTATGCCTGGGGTTACACGACAGCGGATCCGGCTCCGACCCAGTATGATTCGGTGCAGAAATTCGCCGAGTGGGGGTTCAAGATCAGTCCGCTGATGGTGCGGGCGAAATCGGCCAAGGAGTTGATCGCGCATTATCATCGGATCGAGGAGCAGCGCTCCGCGCTCGGCTACGATATCGACGGCGTCGTCTACAAGGTCGACCAGCTGGAGTTGCAACGCCGCTGGGGCTTCGTCACCGGCGAACCGCGCTGGGCGATCGCGCATAAATTTCCGGCCGAACAGGCGATGACGACCGTTCAGAAGATCGACATCCAGGTCGGCCGTACCGGTACGCTGGCGCCGGTCGCGCGGCTGGCGCCGGTCACGGTCGGCGGCGTCGTGGTCGAGAACGTCACGCTGCACAATGAGGATTACATCAAGGGCCTGGACTCGACCGGCCAGCCGATCCGCGACGGCATCGACGTGCGCATCGGCGATACGGTCGTGATCCAGCGGGCAGGCGATGTCATTCCGCAGATCGTCAGCGTCGTCATCGACAAGCGGCCGGCCGATGCCGTGCCGTACGAATTCCCGCACACCTGTCCGATCTGCGGCTCGCCGGCGACGCGCGAGATCAACGAGAAGACCGGCAAGGAGGATTCCCGCCGCCGCTGCACCGGCGAGCTGATCTGCCCGGCGCAGGCGGTGGAAGGATTGCGCCACTTCGTGTCGCGCGGTGCCCTGGACATCGAAGGCCTCGGCGCGGAGAACATAGACACGTTCTTCAACGCGGGATTGATCAGGACCGCCGCCGATATCTTCACGCTCAGGGATCGCCGTCCGGCTGTCACCAGGGCGCTGGCGGAACGGCGCGAGGAACAGGCGAGGCAGCGCGAGGCCGCATCGGGCAAGACGCGCAAGAACGTGCGCAGCGTCGAGGACCGCAATTATGAGGGCCTCGACAAGCTGTTCGCGGCCATCGACTCACGCCGCGAGCCGGAACTCGACCGTTTCATCTTCGCGCTCGGCATCCGCCATATCGGCGAAACGACGGCGGCTGTGCTTGCCCGCACCTTCTCGACCATCGAGGAACTGATCCGCGTGGGCAAGGAAACAGCGGCAGCGGAAGATCCGCACAGTGTCTTCCCCTCGGTCAACGGTATCGGCGATACCGTGATCGACGCGTTGCGCGACTTCTTCGGCAATGAGCGCAATGACGACGTGCTTGATGCGTTGCTCCGCCAAGTCAAGCCGAAGCCGTATATCGTCAACGTCTCGGCCGACAGCGAGGTCGCCGGCAAGACGGTCGTCTTCACCGGCTCGCTGGAAAAGATGACACGCTCCGAGGCCAAGGCGATGGCGGAGCGCCTCGGCGCCAAGGTCGCGGGCTCGGTTTCGGCGAAGACGGATCTGGTGGTCGCCGGGCCGGGTGCCGGCTCCAAGCTCAAGCTCGCCAGCGAACTCGGCATCGAGGTCATCGACGAAGATGCCTGGCTGGCGCGGATCGGCAAGGCCTGATGGACGGCGCATTCAAAGGGTTCGGCCCAAAAGCCATTCCGTTCCTCAAGGCGCTGGATTTCCACCAGAGCCGAGAGTGGTTTTTGGAGAACCGTGACTTGTTCGAACAGGAATTGCGCGATCCGCTCAGTGATCTCGTCGACACGCTGACCGAGCGCTTCGCAAAGGCGGGTCTCGGCCTGCGCGGCGACCGCAAGAAGTCGCTGTTCCGAATCAACCGCGACGTGCGCTTCGCCAAGGACAAGCGGCCTTACAACAGGCATTTGTCTGCCATCCTGTCGCCCGACGGCACCAAGATGGAGCAGGGCGTGTTCTACGTCCATGTCGGGCTTGAGCGCTGCTTCGCCGACATTGCCTGGTGGCAGCCGGAGCCGGCGCTGCTGCTGGCGATGCGCAAAGCCATCGCGACGAAGCCGGACAGGTTTCGCGCCCTGGTGGCGGCGTTGAAGAAGAACCGGCTTGAACTCGAGACCGAAGGCCGTATGAAGCGTACGCCACGCGGCTTCGAGGAAATCAGCGATCCCGACCTTGTCGCCGCCATCCGCAACCGGCATTTTGTCGTCCAGCATGTTATCGATCCCGCGGGAATCCATACGGCTGATCTGGTCGACGAGCTCGTCGATTTCACCTTGCGCGCCAAGCCGCTGCTCGACTGGGGCAGGGCGATCGAGGGCAAGATCCTGAAGGAATAAGCGTCTAACTCAGCCGATCCAGCGATCATTTCCGCTGATCGTTTGGCTCAAGCGAATTCGTGTGACACGGCAAGCCGCGCCACCTACATACCGCGCTTCCCTTGTTGTTGTGCATGTCGTTATCCCCCTTTTGGGCGACATGCATCAGGAGTGGTTGATGGCGACGGACGTAATTTCCGAGAGCGGCGACAGAAGCGATTTCTGGCAAGGCGTGCGGCTGTCGATGCCTGTGGTGGTGGCCTCGGCGCCGTTTGCGGTGCTGTTCGGCGCGCTCGCCGTGGACAATGGCTTCTCGGTCCTGGAAGCCTTTCTGATGAGTGCGCTGGTCTATGGCGGCGCCAGCCAGATGGTCGGCATCCAGCTGTTCGGCCAGCATGTGGCGCCGTGGCTGATCGTGCTGTCGATCTTCGCCGTCAATTTCCGCCACGTGCTCTATTCCGCCGGCATCGGCCGGCGCATCGCGCACTGGCCTGTCATCCAGCAGGTACTAGGCTATTTCATCCTCACCGATCCGCAATTCGCGGTGGCCGAGGCGAGGGCGCAATCCGGCCAGACGGTCGGCTTTGCCTGGTATCTGGGACTTGGCTTGCCTGTCTATCTGTTCTGGATCGTCGAAAGCGCGCTTGGTGCGCTGTTCGGCAAGCTGATCCCCGACACGCACGCGCTGGGCATCGATTTCCTGCTGCCGATCTATTTCCTCGGTCTCGTGCTGGGCTTCCGCAAGCGGCCTCTGTGGCTGCCGGTGGTCATTGCCAGCGCTGCCGCCTCCATCATCGCCTACAAGACCGTGGGCTCGCCCTGGCATGTCTCGATTGGCGCTGTTGCCGGTGTGCTGCTGGCGGTCATCCTGCCTCCCCACCATAGCGGCGTAAAGGCACGGCCATGAGCACGACCTTCTGGATCATTATCGCCGGCGCAATCGCGACCTATCTGACGCGCATCGGCGGGCACCTGGTGATATCGCGCTTCGATACCATCCATCCCCGCGTCGAGGCCGGCCTCAATGCCGTGCCGGCGGCGGTGCTGACGACGCTGGTAGCGCCCGAGCTGTTGAACGCCGGCCCGGCGGAATGGGCCGCACTGGTGGTCACCGCCGTGGTTTCGCTGCGCGGTGGGTTGATGGCGATGTTTTTGGCGGGCGCGGCGGTATTGATCGTGGCGCGGCAGTTCGTCGGGTAGGGCGTATCGATATTCAGGTGATGACGGCCTGCAAACGGCGGCTTCCTGCGCTTCCCCGTTCTACCGCGTCGCGGTAGAACTGAGCTCACGTACCCAAAAGTACGC
>NZ_RZQE01000294.1:0-7557 GCF_004022955.1 Mesorhizobium sp. M7A.F.Ca.US.002.01.1.1
CTCTTGGAGTCGTAGATCACCAGTTCTATCTGCTGGCCGAGCACGCCGCCGGCGGCGTTGATTTCGCTCGCTGCCAGCTTGGCGCCATTCAGCATCGGACCGTCGAGCGAGGCCTGGATGCCGGTCAGGTTTGCCGGATAGCCGATCTTGATGGTGTCGGCAGCAAGTGCCGTGCTGGCCGAGGCAAGCGCGAAGAATGCGCCAAGTCCCAGGCCGATGGTACCGCGTCGAGTGAGTTTGATCATCGTTTTCGTTCCTCTGTCTGGTTCACCGTTGCCGATCTTTGGGTTGATCCGAACATAAGTTCCCGGTCCCCCATGATCCCCTTCGGCCGGAAGATCATGACTAGAATGAAGATGAAGCCGAGCACGATCTGGCTGGCGCCAAACAGGGCCGGCACCGCGAAATCGCCGATCGTGAAGCCGCGTTCGACCGAGCGCAGGATCTCCGACAACAGCGAAACGCAGATGACGCCGACCACCGCGCCGGTCAGGGAGCCCATGCCGCCCAGCACCAGCATTGTGATCAGACTCATCGTCAGCGCGAAGTAGAAAGTGTTCGGCGAAAACGAGCCGAGATAATGCGCATAGAGCGACCCGCCGACGCCCGAGAAGAACGCGCCGATGACGAAGGCGATCAGTCTGGTCCGCAGCACGCCGATTCCGACAGCGCTGGCCGCGATTGTGTCGTCGCGCACCGCCTTCATGGCGCGCCCGAAAGGCGAATAAACCAGGCGCGCCAGAACGAACACCGTGATGGCGAGCCAACCCATCACCCAGGGCAACGTCGTCTCCAGCGGCACGCCGGTAAACGTGCGGGCGCCTCGGGTGAAATCCGACGCATTGATCAGCACCACGTTGACGATAATCAAGAATCCCATCGTCGCCACCGAAACGAAATAGCCCGACAGGCGCATCAAGGGATAACCGACGACCACCGCAAGCAGTGCCGTCAGAACGCCTGCCACCAGCGTCGCCGGCAGGAAGGGGAGGCTGAAAGCATGCAGAAACCCCGGCAGATGCGGCAGCAATGCCATCTTCTGCTGCACCGGGATCGACAGGATCCCCGAAATATACGCGCCGGCGCCGATGAAGCCGACATGACCGAGCGAAAACACGCCGGTAAAACCGTTGCTCAGCGACAGCGCCAGCACCAGGATTGCATTCAGCGCGATCAGCAGGATAATCCGGACGAAATAGTCGCTCAGCACGTGCGGCGCACCGAAAGCGACAGCTGCTCCCGCCACCACGGCGACGAGGACGAGGAGTGTGATCCGCGCTTCCCGGCTCACAGCTTTATCTCCCGGTTTGGCTGGAGCAGCCCACCCGGGCGCACCAGGAGAAAGGCGATCAGCACGGCGAAGACGATTGCGTCGCGATAGGACGAGACGCTGCTCGGCAGGAATGCGACGATGAATATCTCCAGCGCGCCCAATATGTAGCCGCCGACCAGGGCGCCCGCGATCGACCCGAAGCCGCCGATGATTGCCGCCACGAAAGCCTTCAGGAGCGGCGTGAAGCCCATCTGCGGCTGCACCACGCCGGCCTGCGCCGCCCACAAAATGCCGGCGAGGCCGGCATAGGCGGATGCGACGATGAAGGCGACGATGATCAGCCGGTTGACGTTCAGACCGACAAGGTGTGCCGCCGACATGTCCTCGGCTGCGGCGCGCATGCCGAGCCCAGTCGTGGTGCGCGTGATAAACCAGCCGAGGAGCAGCAGCGACACGAAGGTCAGCGCGATGGTCAGGAGATTGATGCTGGTGAAGGTGATGGCGCCGTTCGACATTTCCCAGGAGGTGTTGAGAATATCGGGGAGTGGAAAATTGCGCGGCGAGGAGGTGAACACCAGGATGCCGACATTCTCGATGATGTAGGTGACGGCGAGGCTGGTCAGCAGTCGCGCAACGTCGGGCGCGTCGCGGATCGGGCGGTAGGCGATGCGTTCGATGAGGAAGCCGGCGGCGGCGGCCGCGGCGATGCCGCAGATCACGGCGACCGGGAACGGAACGCCGATGCCGACCAGCAAGGCAACCCCGAAGGCACCTACCATCATGACGTCGCCATGCGCGAAATTGGTCAGCTTGAGGACGCCGAAGACGATCGACAGGCCGACCGCCACCAGTGCGTAGAGGCTGCCGAGGCTCACCGCATTGACGATCTGCTGCAGGATATAGTCCAGCTGGGTCATGTTGCCGCCCCGAGATATGCCTGCGCCACGCGTTCGCTGTCGCGCAGTTCCGCGGACCGGCCAGACAGCGCCACCTGGCCCGTGCGCAGCACATAGGCGCGGTCGGCGAGGTCCAGCGCGAGCGTGATGTTCTGTTCCACCAGAAGCATCGTCATGCCCTGGCGCTTCAGTTCGGCAAGCGCGCTGAAGATGTGGCGCACCAGCAGCGGCGCAACGCCGAGCGAAGGCTCGTCGAGCAGCAGCAGGCGCGGCGCCGCCATCAGCGCGCGCGCCAAAGCAAGCTGCTGCTGTTCGCCGCCCGACAGCGTCCCGGCCAGCTGCTTCAGCCGCTGCTTGAGAATCGGGAACAGCATGAACATGCGCTCGCTGTCTCTGAGGATGGCATCCTTGTCGGTGCGGGTGCAGGCGCCGAGCCGCAGATTGTCAGCCACCGTCAGGCCGCCGAACAGGCGCCTGCCCTCCGGGCTCTGCGCGATGCCCAGACTTACGATGCGCGACGGAGCGACACCTCCAATCGGCTTGCCATCGAAGATGATCCTGCCGCCGCGCGGCCGCGACAGGCCGGAAATGGTGCGCAAGGTCGTGCTCTTGCCGGCGCCGTTGGCGCCCACCAACGCCACCACCTCGCCGGCATGGACGTCGAGCGAAATGCCCTTCAGCGCACGCACCGCGCCGAAATTGACCTCGAGGTTCTCGACGCTGAGCAGAACGGGGCTAGGCGTGGCCAAGATACGCCTCCCGCACTTTCGGGTGTTCGCGTACCTGCTCCGGTGTTCCGACGCAGATCACCTCGCCAGTCGCCAGCACCTGGATGCGTTCGCACAGCGCCATGATCAGGTCCATGTCGTGCTCGACAACGACCACCGTTACGCCATAGCGGTCACGGATCGTCCGGATCAGCGCTGCCAACACCTTGGTCTCGTTGGAATCAAGACCGGCAGCGGGCTCATCGAGCAACAGCAGTTGCGGGCCGGTCGCCAACGCACGCGCAATCTCCAGCCGCCGCTGATCGCCGTAGGGAAGATCCGCGGCGACCCTGCCGGCCTGATCTGTCAGGCCCATGAGGTCGAGGAGTTCGTCGGCCTTCTGCCGGGTCGCGGCCACCCGCTCGCGATAACGCCGACCGCGCAGCACGGTATCGGCGGCGCCGACAGGATGGCGCAACTGCGCCGCCGTCAGCACGTTCTGCGCGACGCTGAGGCTGCCGAACAGGCGAGAGCCCTGGAAGGTGCGGGCGATGCCCATCGCGACGATCTGCGATGTGCGCAGGCCGACGATCGACCGGCCCTCCATCTCGATGCTACCGGAATTCGGCTGGGAGAAGCCGGTGATCAGGTTGAAAAGCGTGCTCTTGCCCGAGCCATTCGGCCCGATTACCCCAATGATTTCACGTTCGTGGAGCTCGATGGAATGATCACGCAGGGCAACTAGCCCTCGAAAGGCTTTTGTCAGCCCGACCGTCCTCAACAGCACTCGACTCGACTGTCTATCCACCCGCCGGTTTGCCCCTGTCCCTCGCCGCCCCGTTCGGCCCGGTCAAGCTTCAAATGGACAATTCGAACGGCAAGATGTCAAGTCCTATTCCCAAGGGGAAAGCTATATGCCTGCCTCGGCTCGACCGTTGCCGCGACAGCACCGGCATCGATGCAGGGCCTGCAGTCCAGCGCGCCAGCGCTCGCTTCTCGAGCCTGCGCGCATAGTGCGTGGGCGCAAGGCACGAGACGAAGACGATCGGCGCCACCGGCCCGTAGACCTTGGGCGTCCTCGGACCGCGCTTGTGCTAGCTTGTTATCTGTTCGGCGACAGCTTCTTCGAGGCCGGCTGCGGCCTGGGCGGCGAGAGCGCGCGCCGCCGCCTGTGAATCGTAGAACTCCTCGAGCGCATGAACCCTGCCCCACCGCAGCGTGAACACGTGGAGACCACGGTTGACGTAGGACGTATCGCCGTTGAGCAGGGTAGCGGTGCCATCCCACTGAGCAAACACGGTGGTATGCCACGGCCAGCCCTTCACCCACACGTGGTTGACCGTGAGATGGAGAGTGGGCAGGACACGGCCGAGGCGCTCGAACCACCGGCGCAGGGCTTGCTTGTCGTGACGCTCGCCACCAAGCGCGTGTGCGCCACCAACCCGGTGATGGACATGCGGCGCGATGGCCTTCACCGCCGCATCCCAGCGATGGTTGTTGACGTCGTCGAAGCTCTGCCGGATCGATTTCTCGACAAAATAGCTGTAAAGCATGTGACCTCTCTCCAAACTTATCGGTGGCGCGCCGTTCCGACGCGAGACCCCGGCCAGCATCGCTCGGCCGTGGCCTGCGCGTCAGGTCAGGGCATTGTCGCGTCGGCTCGCAGGGATGTGTCCGTCTCGGTCGAGACCGTCACTTCCTCACCGGACCTTGAGAACGCGTAGAGCGGGCCCGGGTGGCCCGGTATGGAAAACGCCACGGCGTCACTGTTGGCGAGGCCCATGACAACCCGCAGCGGATCACCCCCGGCCTTCGGTGCGAAAGTGGCGGTGACCTCAAGCAGGTCGCCGCGCGGAACGTAGTAGGCCACCATGTCCAGGTGTCCCTGGTGCAGGCTACCGCCTTCGATCGGGCGTCCGATGGTGGCTTCCTCGGCAAGAGCCGGGGTTGCAAGAAACAGCGCCGCCAGCAGCGAGGCGCCCAAGGTTTTGCGGATCATCTCATTTGTCCTTTTTTAGATTGCGTTCACCCTCTATATAGGGTATAGATTACGAATGCAATCTAAAAAGGAGATGACGATGCGTGTAAGTCGCACTCAGGCCGCGGAAAACCGTGAGACCGTGATCAATGTGGCAAGCCGGCTTTTTCGGGAGCGCGGGTTTGACGGCATCGGCCTCAAGGATCTGATGAAAGGGGCCGGGCTGACCCAGGGTGCCTTTTACAAGCAATTCGAGTCGAAGGACGATCTGGCGGCGCTGGCGTCCAGGCGGGCGATGGAAAGCGCCACCCACAAATGGTCGGCCGCGACCGCGGCAAATCCCGGGAACCCGCTCGACGGGGTGATCTCATTCTACCTCAGCATGGATCATCGCGGAGAAAAGATGGACGGCTGCCCGGTCGTTGCGCTCGGCTCGGATGCGGCCAGGCAAGGTGCCGAGGTGAAGGCATCATTCGAGACGGGCATCAAAGCGTACCTTGAGATGCTCGGCGGTTGGGTTGGCGAGGGCGACAGCGAAAAGACCGGCAACAAGGCAATGGCCGTTCTCTCGACGATGGTCGGCGCGGTCGTGCTGTCGCGGGTCGTCAACGACCCCGACCTTGCGCAGGCTTTTCTGGATGCGGCGGCCGATCAGGTTCGCGAAGCAGTCGCTACTTGAACGGCGCGAGCAGCGCCGCCAGCACAGCAAGGATAGGAGAGCAGATGGAACGGATTGTCGTCACGGGCATGGGTGCGGTCACGCCCCTTGCCGCCAATGTCGAAGCGTCCTGGTCACGCCTGCTTGCTGGCCGGTCTGGCGTTCGCAGGCTTCCTGACGATGTGGTGGGAGAGCTGCCGGCTAAGATTGGCGGCGTGGTTCCCTCCCTGGGCGAAGACCCCGAGGCTGGTTTCGATGCCGATGCCGTCCTGTCCGCGAAGGATCAGCGCAAGGTAGACCGGTTCATTCTCTTCGCGCTGGCGGCGGCGGAAGAGGCGCTTGCGCAGGCGCAATGGAAGCCTGCCTTGGAGGCGGATCGCCTGCGCACGGCCACGATCATCGCTTCAGGTGTCGGCGGGTTCCCGGCCATCACCGAGGCGGTGCGCACGGTGGACCTGCGTGGCGCCCGCCGCCTGTCTCCCTTTACGGTGCCGTCCTTCCTGGTGAACCTCGCGGCGGGCCACATCTCGATCCGTCATGGCTTCAAAGGTCCACTCGGCGCACCGGTGACGGCGTGCGCGGCGGGCATCCAGGCGATCGGCGACGCCGCCCGCCTGATCCGCGCCAACGAAGCCGACATCGCCGTGTGCGGCGGAACGGAAGCGTGCATCAACACCGTCAGTCTCGGCGGTTTCGCCGCGGCTCGTTCTCTTTCAACCGGCTTCAATTGGGCGCCGGCCCAAGCCTCGCGCCCTTTCGACACATCGCGGGACGGCTTCGTCATGGGCGAAGGGGCCGGCGTGCTGGTCATCGAGGCGTTGAGCCACGCGTTGGCGCGCGGCGCAAAACCGATTGCTGAGCTCGTCGGCTACGGCACGACGGCGGATGCCCATCACGTCACCTCCGGGCCAGAGGACGGCGACGGCGCGCGCCGGGCCATGCAGATCGCGATTGCCCAGGCAGGGATTTCGCCACGCGACGTTCGTCATCTCAATGCGCATGCGACCTCCACGTCAGTCGGCGACCTGGGTGAGATCGAAGCGATCAAGAGCGTGTTCGGGCGCGATTTCGCGATAGCTGTCAGTGCCACGAAATCGGCGACCGGACACCTGCTCGGAGCGGCCGGCGGGCTTGGTGCGATCTTCGCAATCCTGGCGCTCAGGGATCAGGTCGCCCCGCCAACCCTCAACCTTGGCGAGGCCGATCCGGCCGGCGACGGAATCGACTTCGTCGCCAACGCACCCCGGCCCATGGAGATGGAGTACGCGATCTCCAATGGCTTCGGCTTTGGCGGCGTGAATGCCAGCGCCCTGTTCAGACGCTGGAACTAGCGGTGGCCAGACGCAGTCATGACCGACGCCCTTTGCCCCGGCCTATCTCAATGCTTTTCCCAATCCGATCCAACGCAAAGAAGGATATGAATCCATGAACAAGACCAATCCCGGCGTCGCCCTTGTCACAGGGGCATCTTCCGGCATCGGGCGCGCTACCGCCGACGCGTTGCTCGGCGCTGGCTTTCGCGTCTTCGGAACCAGCCGTCGCACGGCCTCACAGCAATCCGCCGGCGTGACCATGCTGACCTGCGACGTGACCGACGACGCGTCCGTCGCGACAATGGTCGATGACGTTCTGGCCGCGGCCGGACGCATCGACGTGCTTGTCAACAATGCCGGCATGGGCCTGTTTGGCGGCGCGGAGGAGTCCTCGACCGCCCAGGCCAAGGCGCTGTTCGACGTGAACGTCTTCGGCGTCTTGCGCGTGACCAACGCGGTGCTGCCGGCAATGCGGCGCCAAGGGAAGGGCAGAATCGTAAATTTGAGCTCGGTACAGGGGTTCATCCCCGCTCCCTATTTCGCGCTTTACTCGTCGACCAAACACGCCATCGAAGGGTATTCCGAGTCGCTCGATCACGAATTGCGCCCCTTCGGCATTCGCGTTTCGCTGGTGGAGCCCGCCTATACCCGCACATCATTCGAGGACAATCTTGCCGCCCCCGACCGGTCGCTCGAAATCTACGACTCCGCGCGCGCGGGGATGACTATGTC
>NZ_RZQE01000295.1:0-7549 GCF_004022955.1 Mesorhizobium sp. M7A.F.Ca.US.002.01.1.1
CACCGGGCGCCTTGCGGCCGAAACCGAAGGAGAGCGTCACCGTGTCGTCCGGATGGCCGGGCACGATCCAGGCCGGCGCATCGAGGCTGAGGCCGTTGCGGTCGAGGTTCACCGTGCGGCCGTTCTCAAGCTTCAGGCGCGCGGCCGTCCCCGGCGAGACCAGAGCCGCATTGCCCCAGACGACCTTCGTCAGCGGGCGCGGCAGTTCCTGCAGCATGGCCGAATTGGCGTAGCGGCCGTCGCGTAGGAAGGGATCGGCCGTGAACCTTATTTCCACCTCCTTGGCTGGCGCGGCGCGCGGCCGCAGTCCGGCGAGGTCGGCCGGCGGCTGGACTGCGACGGGAACGGCAGCGGTGCCCGCGACAACGCCGTCGCGCAAAGCCTTGCGCCAGGCGGTATCGTCCAAGCTTTGCGCCCAATTTCGGCGCACCAGCATCAGCGCGTCGGCATCGAACGTGCCGGCAAGGGCCGCCAGGATTTCGTGCACCGTCCGCCCACCAAACAGCGGTAGGATGAGCGGCTGCACGATCGAGGCGGAGCCGTCGAAGGCGCGCAGGTCGCTCCAGCTTTCAAGATCGTGTGCGGCCGGCACATGCCATTGCGCCAGGAGCGCCGTCTCGTCGCGGTAGAGGCCAAAATGGACAAGCAGTTTCAGCGATCCGAACGTCTTCTTCGCATCGAGGCCGGCAGGCGCGGTGTGTACCGGGTTCGCGCCAAGCGCGACGACCGTGTCGATTGCGGCATCCGAGATCGCCTCGCCGAGATCGGATAGGTCGCCATCGACAGGGACCGCATGCGGCGGTTCGATGAGGTCAATCGTGTTGCCGAAGGCGCCGAGCCGGCCGTTGAAGGCCAGCGCCACCGCGTGGACGAACGCGGTCTGCTGCGATCCGGGCAAGACCAAGCCGTTGCGGCCGGCGCCCTTCAGATCGTCGACAACGGCGGCAATCCATTGCCGGTCGGCTGCGGCCGCATCACCCGCACCGCCCAGCACGGCATTCAGTCCAGCCGCGATTGCCTCCACCTCGCTTGGTCTTGCCGCCCTGCGGTGGTCGGCGGCCGCGCCGGTGATGGTCGGCGTCGACTCCACCGCATAGAGCCGGTTCATCGCGTCGCCCGGCTTACGCACGCGCCTTCGCGCCGCGAACTGCTTCGAATAGGCGAGCGCACCCGGCCCTTCGCCGAGGAAATCCGCGTCCAGCGAGCAGATCACCTGGGTGCGGTCGAAGCGGTAGAGTGGCGTCAATGCCCGGCCGAACAGCTTCGTCGCGGCCTCCTCGTCGGCCGTCGCGGCAAGCGGATCGTGGCGATAGATGCGAAGTTCCGGATATTGCTTGCGAAGCGCGTCGATCTGCGCCTTCATCGTCGGCGAAGTGCCGGTCTCGATGAGCAGCGCCGCGCCTTTCCCACCCGAAGCCGTCCAGTCAGAGGTGAGCTTGGCCATATCCGCCAGGAAATCGCTGTAGGGCGCCGGCTCGCCATTCTTCAGCGGGGTACGCGAGCGGTCCGGATCGAACAGGGCCAGCACTTGAGCCTGCATGACGGCATCCGTGGCGCCGAGCGAGGCGGGGTGATCGGTGTTGCCTTCCACCTTGGTCGGCCGGCCTTCGTGGCTCTCGACGACGGCGCCGATGCCGTAGCCGCCGCTGCAAAGCGTCGTCGCATAGTAAAGTGGCCGGCCGGGAATGACGTTCTCCGGCTGGCGCACATACGGCACGATGTCCTCAGCCCGGCCGCAGGCGGTCAAGCCTGCCAGCGAGAGCGAGGCGCCAGCGAGCTTCAAAAGCGTGCGACGGTCGAGATTCTGCGGCAGGCGCTCGGCGATGGAAGGGAATTCGGCTTCGATGAAGCGGCCGAGATCCGGCGTACCGGCCATTTCGTCCAAGCTGCGCCAGAGATCGCCGGCGGCCGATGAACGGCGCGAACCGGCAGCGCCTGCGGGTGCATCCTTGTCAGCGGTGGCAGACATAGCAGTCGGTCATGGTCTCGGGATGGACGTCAAGCAGCTTGACGAGCGACCGTCGGATTCTTGCGATGTCGTCCGGCGGGTTCCAGTGCATCAGGAAAGCGTCCTGCGGCGGCCGCAGATTGGGCTCGGGATCACGGTGGCAGGCAAGGCACCATTCCATGCTCAGCGGCTCGGCCCGCGCCGTCAACGGCATTTCGTCGACCGCGCCGTGGCAGGTCTCGCAGGCGACGCCCTTGTTCACGTGGATGGAATGATTGAAGTAAACGAAGTCCGGGACCGAATTGACCCTCTGCCAATGCAGCGGCTGGCTCCTGGCAAGGCTGGTGCGTATCGGCGCCAGCATGGCGGCATTGGTGTAGAGCTGCGAATGACAGGTCATGCAGATTTCAGTCGCCGGCAGCCCGGCGGAATTGGAGGTCTCGACGCCGTTGTGGCAATAGCGGCAATCGATGCCGAGCTGGCCTACATGGTGCTTGTGGCTGAAAGGGACCGGCTGTGCCGCTGCCTCGCCGACGCCGGTCAAAAAGCTCGAGCGCAGCAGCGCCGTGCCGCCGGTCGCGACCAGAAGCATGGTGCACAACCCGCCCCACAGCACGAACCGGGTGATGCCATTGGCGCTCCTTGCAAAGATTTGCGGCATCCCCTCGCCCAGAATGATTTGAACTTGGACCGACGTGATGGCGCCCAACTGAGAGGCCCCGCGGAAGTTCCGGAGTCGGTAGATTGCTCACGGGAAGGTGATCAAAATAACTCGTATTCCGATATTTCGCACGAAACGATTGCCGCTTTCGGGCGTTCGGGGACCATCACGGTTCTTTACGAGTTGAAAGACATGACTGTTGTCCAAACCGTCCGCAGCCGTTCCGGATAGCTTTCTGGTGGACCATGTTCGTCGGCGCGGCGTTTGGATCTCTCTCTGCATCCAGTCGGCACGTACGGTGGTGCTATGACGACTATCGATCCTATAGACGATCGGACAACACTTTCCAGGCCTGTAGCGGCCCTCGCCGACAATGTCGGCGCGGATAACATTCTCGACCGGAACGTATCGCAACCGCCACAGGCGCGGTGGCGAGATCGGCCCGAATGACACTAAGCAGGCACGTCATGTGGAGTTCAAGCGTGAATCGCGGAATAGCAATTACCCTGGTTCTCGTTGTCGTCGGAATCGCAACATTTGTCGTCCTCCGGGGTGGTGGATCCACGGCTGGAGGTTCGGGTGGAGAAACGCCACACGCACTCGATCGTCAGCCCTAGCGTGGAATTCGTCGAACCGTCGCTAGGGCCTTCATCAGGTCGCGTTTCGATGCGGAAACGACAAACTCACTTAATCAGGGAGAGTGCGCGATGTATCGGCTCGTGCTGTCAGTAATCATCGTTGTCGTAGGAGCAGTCTTCGTCGTCGGGGGCCTCTGGTTGGCGGTCTTGGGCGGTAGCTGGTTCTATTTGGTGCTGGGTGCGATGCTCACCGCATCCGGGATTCTGATGGGGCGTCACAACCCAACTGGGGTGGGGCTCTACGCCTTGGCGACACTGGTCACACTCTGCTGGGCGTTGTGGGAAGTCGGCTTCAACTGGTGGGCCTTGGCGCCTCGGGGCGGGCTGTTGCTGGTCATAGGGGTTTTGGTGCTCCTGCCAGCCATCATAAACAAGCTCAACCGTTCTGAACGGGTGGCGACAGGTTCCGGTCGTGCTCGCCCAAGTTTCGATTTCAACAATGCCGCTTTGGCGGCGGTGATCGTGTTGGCGGCTGCTGCAGGCATCTATTCAATGTTTCAGGATCCGGAGGAGGTGACGGGGACTTTCGATCAGGAGCGCATGGCGGCGGTGGCGTCTTCAGACGACGGTACCCCGCCCGGACAATGGGTCGCCTATGGACGTAACTCGATGGGCCAGCGCTATTCGCCCCTAGCCCAGATCACGCCCCAAAACATCGGCAAACTGCAGGTGGCGTGGACATTCAAGACGGGGCAAATCCGCGGGCCTAATGACCCGCAGGAAACGACCTATGAGGTCACTCCGCTCATGGTGAACGACACGGTATACATCTGCACCCCCTTCAGCACTGTGATAGCGCTCGACCCAGTTACTGGCAAAGAGAAATGGCGGTTTGATCCCAAGCTAAAAGAGCCACCTCAGGCCACTACTCAACACATGACCTGCCGAGGCGTCGCGTACGAGGAGGTCACGCCGGCCGACCTGCCCCCGAACGTTTCACTCGCGCCGGAGGTTGCCGGGGCGCCCGCACATGCTGGCGCCGATCTCCAGCAGAGCGTCGATGAAATCACAACGCAGGCCGCCGGGGTGCCGCAAAATGTGGTGACTGGACAGGCACAGTCTGGGGCTCCCAACCCGGTCGTCAATCGCGACCAGCCGCCAGCCAGCGTGAGCATCACCCGCGAATGCATGAAGCGGCTTTTCGTCCCCACATCGGATGGCAGGCTCATCTCGATCAGCGCCGAGACGGGCAAGATCTGTCCGGGGTTTGGCGGCGCTGACGGAACCGTCAATCTGTGGGCCAACATGCCCAACGTGACGCCGGGTTCTTTCTATTCGACGTCGCCCCCCGTCATAACTCACGATCTGGTCGTCGTTGCCGGGGCGGTCAATGACAACGTGGCGACCACTTCTCCATCTGGAGTGATCAGGGCCTTCAACGCCTATACGGGCGCCCTTGTCTGGAATTTCGACAGCAAGAACCCAGACGCAACCGCTCCGATCCCCAATGGCCAGACCTATTCCAACAATGCTCCCAATTCATGGAGTGTGGCCAGCTACGACCCGAAGCTCGGATTGATTTATTTTCCGATGGGCAACGAGTCGCCGGACCAATTTGGCGCCAAGCGCGGACCGGAGACCGAGCGGTACTCGTCCTCGATCCTGGCACTCCACGCGGACACGGGTAAAGTGGCCTGGGTCTTCCAGACCGTCCATCATGATCTTTGGGACTACGACGTGCCGGCTCAGCCGAGCCTGGTCGATCTCACCGTGGGCGGACACGACGTCCCGGCTCTGGTTGCGCCGACCAAGCAGGGCGAAATATTTGTTCTGAACCGCCTCACCGGAAAACCCCTTCTGCCCGTCCAGGAAGAGTCCGCCCCGCAAGGCGCTGTCGACGGAGATCACACCTCGCCAACTCAGCCCCACTCGGCGGTATCTTTCCGGCCTAATCGGTTAACCGAAGCGGACATGTGGGGCGCCACTCTCATAGATCAGCTCTACTGCCGGATCCGCTTTCATCAGCTGAGGTATGATGGGGTGTTTACGCCGCCATCCACTCAGGGCAGCATCGTGTATCCAGGCAATTTCGGCGTCTTCAACTGGGGCGCGATTGCGGTTGATCCGCAACGAGATATTGCCTTTGCCATGCCGGTCTATCTGGCGTTCACGTCCCAGCTTCTACCCAGGCCGGACAACACAGCTCGTGTGGTGAGCAAGAAGAATGCGCCTGTGTTCAATGAAAATTTTGGCGCCCCCTACGCGGCCAAGATGGGCCCATTCTACTCGTTTCTGGATCTGCCATGCCAGCAGCCCCCTTGGGGATATGTCGCAGGGGTGGATCTGCGGACAGGCAAGACCGTATACCGCCAAGTCAACGGTACGGTCCGGGACCTGACGCCCATACCGCTCCCGTTCGAGATGGGAGTGCCAGGGATTGGTGGACCGATCATTACCGCGGGCGGCGTCGCGTTCCTGAGCGGGACGATGGACAACTACGTTCGCGGCTACGATCTTCGCACAGGACGCGAGATTTGGCGCCAGCGGCTGCCGGCGGGTGGGCAAGCAACACCGTCCACCTACCAGGCTGCTGACGGTCGGCAGTATCTTGTCGTTGTAGCCGGAGGTCATGGGTCTACTGGCACCAAAGCAGGAGATTCGGTAATCGCCTACGCGCTGCCTGGCTAGAGCTTGGCTCAATGAGGCTAAACAGTGCGTTTTCTGAGCGCATCGGGCGAGCCGTATGCATACCAGTTACGGTGGGCTTCGAACCTCGTTGGCAGCACCGTTGCCCAAATCGCCGATCGACGCTCTCGATCCGATTGCGCGGTGTGTCAGATGACATTAAGCAGGCCACGCCCACGTGACGGCGAACCCGAATCCCAACCTCATGATCTGTTGCGACGGATTGAGCATGACATCCCTCCGATATGCGCGGAAGTTTAGCAGACTCTAAATGACGAGTCCCGCTGCTTGGGTGGCTGCGGACGGGCCGTTATCGGCGCTGCCGCGAGGTTGGGCGCAGCCACGCTCGCGCGTCGGCCATGCTCTCATGGCCGCGTTGTCGACGTTGGCGGCGGGCATGGCCAGCTTCTCTCGGCGATCCTGGCCCGCAACCCTCATCTGAGCGGTGTGCTTTTCGATCTGCCTTCAGGCGTCGCGGCAGCACGCAAGGGTGCCGGAGGCGACCTGCCGCGCACTGAATTTGTCGCCGGTGACTTTTTTGAAAGCGTTCCTCCCGGTGATGCCTACGTCATCAAGAAGGTCATTCACGATTGGGATGACGGACATGCCGCGGTGATCCTGCAAAATTGCCGCAAGGCAATGCTGCCGAACGGGAAGGTGCTTCTGGCCGAGACGCTCGTGCCGCCAGGTGACGAGCCGAACCAGATCAAGGGTGTCGACGTGGTCATGCTTGCCGTCACCGGCGGCCTGGAGAGAACACAGCTCCAATATGCAAGCTTGTTCGACGCCGCCGGGCTCCGTCTTGAACGCATAATTCAGACCCAAGGACCCATTTCCATACTTGAGGCCTGCCCAGCCTAACTACTGGACATAATTCAGCGGCGCGACATCACGGCGCCGATGCATTCGCGATGGCGACTGACCTCGCGCCGCTGCCCAAGTTGCAAAGGCAGATCCGTGGGTTCAACGACACAAGGGGATGGCGGCGTGTTGATCGCAAAGCCCAACGGGATGGGGAGTTGTTGGATTTCGAAGCCGTCGAGCCCGTCGAGCAGGTTATCGCTTGCTGTCAACCGTCTTCGGGGCAACGCTGCTTCTGGCGGCCGCAATTTCGAGCGCACAAGCCGGCGCTCTCCAGGTAATGCCCCGTCCTTGGTTCGCACGTTTCGCTGATATCGGGACTTGCTAAAGTCTTCGGCGGTCGGCGCTGCCAATCCTTCAAGCCCCCTCGATCAGGCCCAGCGGCCTTCCCGGCACCCCTCGCAACTGTGCGCAGGGCTGGCTCATTTGGCAGGCGTCAGAACGTCCATTGTAATGTGTTTTCTCGCCGCCACCCGTTGCAAGCAATGTTGGGGGATGTCGGGCCACGTCGCCCTGGTGCATTCATCGTCGGCGACAACCACAACGGCTTCCAAAATCGGATGCACGTTTGCAGCTTGGGTAGGGGTCGATAGCAATGTCTGGGTTATGAGACCGGGTATCACTGCAATTTGGGTCAGTAAGGCTACATAGGCAATGTTCTTGATCATGCTGCGGTAACGCCCGCCTTGCTGTAATCGTTCCGTGCTGGGTTACAGTGGCGGGCCTTCTTGGAATCTCTGTGGCACAAAAGTCACTAATTCGAATGTGCAGAGCTTCGACCGGCGCGCTTATTAACCAGCGGGGCTGGGCCTACCT
>NZ_RZQE01000296.1:0-7539 GCF_004022955.1 Mesorhizobium sp. M7A.F.Ca.US.002.01.1.1
AAGCGTCATCGATGAGGTTTCCGGCTTTCGCTATTTCGATGCGCGCGACCTGCTCGGCTTCGTCGACGGGACCGCCAACCCGACCGGCCTCGACTTGCCCGCCTCTGCGCTCATCGGCGATGAAGACGCCGACTTCGCCGGCGGCAGCTATGTCGTCGTCCAGAAATATCTCCACGACATGCAGGCCTGGGCGCGCATTCCGACGCCCGAGCAGGAAGCGATCATCGGCCGCACCAAGATCGACAACATCGAAATCGACGATGACGATGCGCCGCGCAAATCGCACAAGTCGCTGGCCACCATCGAGGATGCCGCCGGCAACGAGTACGATATTTTGCGCGACAACATGCCGTTCGGCAGGCCGGGGCAGAACGAGTTCGGCACCTACTTCATCGGCTATTCCAGATATCTTTGGGTCACCGAAAAAATGCTGCAGCGCATGTATATCGGCGAGCCGCCGGGCGCCTACGACCGCCTGCTCGATTTCTCCACACCGCACACCGGCACGACATTCTTCGCGCCAACCCGCCCCATGCTGCAGACGCTTGTCGAGGGCGGACAGGCGAAGCCTGCCGCACGGTAGGCAGGCGTCCTCAACGATTTCAGCCCGCGATCACCGCGAATTCAGCGTGCGTCGCGCTTTGCCTGTGCCACCTTGGCCGCCCTGCGCTGCCGGCCGAGTTCCATTGGCCGGACCAGATCCGGCGCCCTCTGGTTCGCCACCGGCCGCATACCCCTGCGCGCGGTGCGCGAGTTGAAGGCGGGGCCGTCCGATGCCGCCCCTTGCTTCATCACCAATGCCTTGCGCGCATTCTCGATCAGCGAAACGCTGGCGGCCAGTTGCCGGCGCCGCTCGGCCTCGCCATTCAGGCGCCGCATGGCCATGGCCAGCACCGCAAGCTTGAGCTGCGACCCGCCATCAGCCTTCGAAGGCGTAGCGCCCTTCGCCGCGCCCTTGCCCCGGATCTCACGCCGGCGGCGGTGTGCTTCGGTCTGCGCCTTGTCGCGCCGCTCCCGCAACAGCTTGACCAGGCCGGCAAGATCGGCGTCGGAGAGCTCCTGCACCGCCGGATGGTGAGACTTCTCCACCAGATCGTGTTCGTCGGCACTCAGCGCGCGCGCTTCTTCCTTGCGTGAAATCGCCATGGCATCCTCCTCCGCTGGCACGCCTGTTGGCTTCAGGCCCTGCTACCGGCCAAGCCTCGGCCCGAATGGTGGCGCGGTCAAGACTGGCCGCCTACGAACCTTGCGTCGGAAAATCGGTTAGTTTCCCGGCAAGATCTTGCCCGGGTTCATGATATCAAGCGGATCGAGCGCCTGCTTGATGGTGCGCATGATGTCGACGCCGTGGCCGAGCTCGTGGCGCAGGAAGCCGATCTTGCCCTGGCCGATGCCGTGCTCGCCGGTGCAGGTGCCGTCCATGGCGATGGCTCGCATGTTGAGCCGCGCGACGAACTTTTCCGACAGCGCGATCTCCTTGGGATCGTTCACATCCATCAGCACCAGCACGTGGAAATTGCCGTCGCCGGCATGGCCGACGATCGGCGCGATCAGGCCCATCTCGGCGATATCGGCCTCGGTTTCCATGACGCATTCGGCAAAGCGCGAGATCGGCACGCAGACATCGGTCGACAGCCCCTTGGCGCCGGGCCGCAGGGTCAGCGACGACCAGTAGGCGTCGTGCCTCGCCTTCCACAGTTTGGTGCGCTCCTCGGCGACGCTGGTCCACAGGAACGGCCCGCCGCCATTTTCCTCCGCGATCATGCCGAAGGTTTCGGCCTGTTCGGCAACGCCGGCATCGCTACCATGAAACTCGACGAACAGGCACGGGCTTTCGGGATAATCGAGCTTCGAATAGTTCTTCATCGCCCGCATCTGCAGCGCGTTGACCAGTTCGATGCGCGCCACCGGAATGCCCATCTGGATCGTCGCGATAACCGCGTTGCAGGCCGCCTCGACGCTCGGAAACGGGCAGACGCCGCCGGAGATCGCCTGCGGGATGCCCTGCAGCTTCAAGGTCAGCGACGTGATGATGCCGAGCGTGCCTTCCGAGCCGACCAGCAGCCGCGTCAGATCATAGCCGGCCGAGCTCTTTTTCGCCCGCTTGCCGGTCGTCACCATTTCGCCGTCGGCCATGACGGCGGTCAGCGACAGCACGTTCTCGCGCATCGTTCCGTAGCGCACCGCGTTGGTGCCGGAGGCCCGCGTTGCGGCCATGCCGCCCAGCGAGGCATTGGCGCCGGGATCGATCGGAAAGAACAGGCCGGTGTCGCGCAGATGCCGGTTCAAATCCTCACGGGTGACGCCGGGTTCGACCGTGCAGTCGAGATCCTGCGGATTGACCGCCAGGATACGGTTCATGCGCGATGTGTCGACCGATATGCCGCCGCCCGGTGCGTTGGTGTGACCCTCCAGCGAGGAGCCGACGCCGAAGGCGATCACCGGCACGCGGTGCGCCGCACAGGCGCGCACGATCTCCTGCACCTCGGCCGTCGTCTCGGGGAACGCAACGCCATCCGGTGCCTGCGTCGGAATGTAGGTGGTGGTATGTGCATGCTGCGAGCGGATCGCCTGGCCGGTCTGGAATCGCTCGCCGAGCTGCTGCTTGAGGATGCCGAGCACCGCGGCGATGCCTTCCTCGTTGCGTTCGACCGGGTTGAGGTCACTCAGAGCCATGAATTCCTCCGCGAATGGACCAGCGTCCATGCTTGTTATGCGTCTATGGATGCGTAAAGCAATTCCAGGAAAAGTGTGAAGCGGTTTTCCGTCCGAAATTGCGTCAGAACAAATAGAGTCTCCGGAGCCACGCTCTGTCCAGCACCAGAACAAGGAAGTTTCGATGCCCATCCCCACTCCCTTCGTCTCGAAACCCATGGACATCGAGAAGGACTGGATCGACTACAACGGCCATCTCAACATGGCCTATTACAACGTGCTGTTCGACCGCTGCTCGGACGACGCCTTCGAGGCAATGGGCATGGGACCGAACTATGCTAGGGATCGCCGCCTCACCATCTACACCGCCGAAGTCCATGTCTGCTACGTGCAGGAACTGCATCTCGAGCACAAGGTCACGGTCTCTTTCCAGCTCATCGACCATGACGATAAGCGGCTGCGGGCCTATCAGGAAATCCGCCATGTCGACGGCTGGCTGGCCGCGACTTCCGAATCGCTGTCGCTGCATGTCGACATGTCCGGGCCGAAGGTGGCGCCCTTCCCCGCCGATGTGCTGGCCAGGGTCGAAGACATACGCGCCGCCCATTCGGCCCTGCCGATGCCGGAACGGGCCGGCCGCTCGATCGGCATCAAACGCAAATAGGGCGATGCCGACACGTCTCGTTTCCGGCTTCAAAGCCACACCGGCGATCTAAAATCGCAGAACCTTGCCGTCGACCGGCGGCGGCGCTTGAAGCGATGCGGCGCCCTCGTTAACCTTACCAAGGTTTTAACGGGAACAAGCCATTTGAGCCGTTGCGCGACTCAGCGGGCCGGTCGAAAACGATCTGCATCGAGGTAGCGACACGGGCGGCGCGGCGCCGGTTCGAGGAAAGTGCATGAAAACCGACATCAAGGTCGAGGTGGACAGGTTGGCTGCCGATCCGCGCATCACCGACTACGATTTCTGGCGCTCGCTCAAGAACGTCAACAATGAGATCTTCCACATCGCCAACAACAACGAGCCGATTCCGTTCGACATGATCCGCTGGCGCGCCATCCTGAAACAGGCGCGCATGAAGCGCGGCCACGCATAAGGTCCTCGAACGGAACAATCCCCGCAGGTCAAGCCTGGCGCCTCAACGCCGCCAGGGCCGAACGCGCCACCACCGGCGAGGACTGGATGATAGCCGTGTTGGTCATCGCGTAGGGAATGATGCGGTCGATCACCCGCTCGAGGTCGACCACCGACCCGACATGCGCCAGCGCGATGAAACAATCCTCTCCGGTTACGCGGTCGCATTGCACGATCTCCGGCAGTTCGCGGATGATCTCGGCCACGACGGCCAACTGCCCCGGCACTGGCCGGATGCGCAGCCATGCCGACAGCGGCAGGCCGAGTGCCGTCGGGTTGATCCTGACCGAATAGGCCTCGATGACGCCGCTTTCCTGCAGCCGCTTGATGCGCTCAGCCACACTCGGTGCCGACAGGCCCACCGAGCGTGCCAGCTCCGCCGTGCTGGTGCGCGCGTCCTTTTCCAGCAGGCGCAGGATCTTCATGTCGGCGGCATCGAGATCGGCGCTTTCAGTTCGAAGGCGCTTCATGGAAAACTCCTTTATTCCGGGAGAAAGATAGCCGAAATAGCTAATCATCATCTATATAAATAGGCAAATCTGCCTGCGATACTGATCCGATGGATGATCAAACGCAAGCTCTCGCGGCGACCCCTGCCCCGGGCAACTTCACCCTGGGCAAGCTAACGGAAAAACTGCCGCCGCATGTCTGGTTCGGCGTCAGCGCCGTCTTCCACTATCTCGGGCCGGCCTTCGCCGTGCTGCTTTTCCCGCATGTCGGCGTGCTCGGCATGGCGTGGCTGCGCATCGCCACGGCAGCACTCATCTTCGCACCCCTGACCCGTCCATGGCGAAGCTTCGCACGCGCCGATCGCACGACGCGGCTGCTGTTGCTGGCCTTCGGCGCCTGTCTGGCGGTGATGAACTGTTCGTTCTACCTGGCGCTCGACCGACTGCCGATCTCGCTGGTGGCGGCGATCGAATTCGTCGGCATCATCGGCGTCGCGGCGATCGGCCTCAGGAGCACGCGCAATCTCGCCGCCCTTGCCATCGCCGTCGCCGGCACCTTGCTGCTCATCGATGTCAGATGGTCCGACGATCCCATCGGGCTGTTCTGGGCCATCCTCAACGGGGCGCTGTTTGTCGGTTACATCGTACTCGGCCATCGCGTCGCCGCTTCAGGCGCCGGCAGCGGCATCGCCGGCCTGGGTGCTGCCATGGCGATCGCCTTCATCGTCGTGCTGCCGATCGGCTTCACCGATGCGCTGCCGGCCTTTTTCTCACTGCCGCTGCTGCTCGCCGCCATCGGCGTCGGCATCTGCTCGTCGGTCATTCCTTACATCTGCGACCAGCTCGCCATGTCGCGGCTGCCACGCGCGAGCTTCGCGCTGATGCTGTCGCTGCTGCCGGTCACCGCGACGCTGATCGGCGTCGTCGTGCTGCGCCAGATTCCGAGTTTTATCGATTGCCTCGGCATTGCGCTGGTGGTCGCCGGCGTCGCCTTCCACAAGCCGGCATCGGCCGGCTAACTCCGGAGGCCTGATTCTCGGTACGAACTGCGACAGGAAGGCTCAAGATTGAACCAAATCGGCGTCTGATCCGTTGTCACCCGCGAAAATGGCTTGGAGTGACAGAATGGAATGGAAACGGACCAGGGAGCCTGCCGACGCCTGGCACATGACGGACGATCTGCATGTCGAGCACGGCAAGGGCGATCCGTTCGCGGCGGCTATCCGCGCCACCCGCATGTCGATGATCATTACCGATCCCCGACAGCAGGACAATCCTATCGTGTTCGCCAATGACGCTTTCCTGCGACTGACCGGATATGAGCGTCATGAGGTTCTGGGCAGGAACTGCCGCTTCCTGCAGGGACCGAAGACCGACAAGGCCGCTGTCGAACAGATACGCGCGGCGATCGAGGATGAAACCGATGTCAGCGTCGATATCCTGAACTACCGCAAGGACGGCTCGACCTTCTGGAACGCGCTCTACATCAGCCCCGTTTCGAACGACAAAGGCGATTTGCAGTTCTTTTTCGCATCGCAGCTCGACGTCTCGGATCGCAAACAATCGGAGAGTCGCATTAACGCGGACAAGGACCGCTTCGAAAAGGCGGTGAAGGAACGCACCGCGGAACTGGAAGCCGCCCTCGAGGCGCAGACCACCTTGCTGCATGAGGTGGATCACCGGGTGAAAAACAACCTGCAGATGATCTCTTCCCTCATCATTATGCAGCGGCGGACCATACGGGACGAAGCGATCAGGCGTTCGTTGACCACCATGCTGGAGCGCATCGAAGCCCTGAGCACGGTGCATCGGCGGCTTTATCAGTCGAAGGACGTCAGCAAGTTCGATGTGGCGGATTTCGCCAAGGATCTGGTGACAGACCTGCTGACGGCGTCGGGGCGCTCTGAGATCAGTCCGGCTCTCGACCTGGAACCGATCGTCATTTCCGCGGAAAAGGCAACGCCCGTCGCTCTGATGGTCAACGAACTCGTCACCAATGCTCTGAAGCATGCCTTCAAGTCCAAGCCCGACGGAATGTCGGCCGGCCGCCTGGGCATCAAAATGAGCCAGCCCGACGGCCACTTGAATATCGAGGTGTCGGACGACGGCGTCGGCATGGCCGACGCCAACGGCGATGCCTCGTTCGGCATGCGGCTGATCAAATCGCTCGCCCGCCAGTTGCATGCCGAGATCGAATGGCGCGACACCGGCCCCGGCACGAAGGTCGTTATCTCGATCCCGAACGAACCTCAGGAAAAAGGGAATGTGTCATGATTGAGCCGCTCAAGGTCCTGATCATCGAGGACGAAGCGCTGCTGGCAATGGAGCTGGAGAGCCTTGTCGAGGACGCCGGCCACAGCGTCGTCGGCTGGGCGACCTCTTCGGCGGAAGCCATGGCCATGGCGGATGCGACCGAAGCCGATATCGCCTTCGTCGACATCCATCTGAGTGACGGGCCGTCCGGCATCGACGTGGCCAAGTACATAGGCGAAAGGAAGAGTTCGACGGTGGTGTTCATGACCGCCAATCCGAAGCGCATCCCCGATCATTTCGCCGGCGCGATCGGCGTCATAGCCAAGCCTTACACGATGAACGGGCTGACGTCGGCGTTGCGGTACCTGCAGGAAGGCGTGCGCCGCCCGCCCCCCGTTTCGGCGCGGCCGGCCGGCTTCACCCTGTCGCCGGCCTTCGAAACCGCCTGGGCGCCGGCGGCATGACAGCTGAAGTCATTTCAGTTTTTCCCGAAGGAAGGCGATCGTTCTGCCCCAGGCGAGGTCAGCCGCCTTCTTGTCGTAGCGCGCCGCCGACGTGTCGTTGTTGAAGGCGTGGTTGGCGCCTTCATAAACATAGACCGTGTAGTCGACATGCGCCGCGTCGAGTTCCTTCTTGAAGGCGTCGATGCCGGCATTGATGCGCTCGTCGAGTCCGCCATAGTGCAGCAGCAAGGCCGCCTTGATCTTGGATATATCGGCGGCCTTCGGCTGCATGCCGTAATAGGCAACGCCGGCACTGAGATCGGGCGCGTTGACGGCCAGCATGTTGACCGTGCCACCGCCCCAGCAGAAGCCGATAGCGCCGACCTTGCCGTTGCCGTCCTTGTCGCTCTTGAGGAAAGCGACGGTCGCAACACCGTCAGCGATGGTCTGCGCCGGATCGAGCTTGCCGAACATGTCGCGCGCCTTGTCTTCGTCGGTCGGCGTGCCGCCGAGCGGCGACAGAAAATCCGGCGCCAGCGCCACGAAGCCTTCCAGCGCCACGCGCCGCGCCACATCGCGGATATGCGGGTTGAGCCCCCTGTTC